>JAPFCO010000437.1 GCA_026169505.1 Pseudogracilibacillus sp. | reverse complement strand
TAATAACATTGCTAGAAAACTAATAACTTTAGCTGTTTTATCTAAGGCGGTTCTAACGACCATACGATTTGTATGTTCCGCCTTCGTATGATTGGTCATTTCTCCGCCTCCTATTCATAATGAGCTTTATACTTTTTAGAAATATAGTTTGCTATAATATTCATTAAAAACGTAAAAGAAAATAAAGTTAATGCTACTGCATACAAGCTGTAATAAATAGTCGAACCAGCCGGTGCATCTCCCCCAGTAACTTCTACAATATAAGCTGTCATTGTTTGCATGGATTGTGTGACATCAAACGTTAAGTTTTTCGTACTACCACTTGCTATCGTAACAATCATCGTTTCACCTATTGCCCTCGAGATTGCTAAAACGACGGAGGCGATAATACCTGAGATAGCACTTGGAATAACAATTTTTATTACTACCTCTAATTTGGTCGAACCCATTGCTAACGCCCCTTCACGTAAATGGTTCGGCACAGACCGCATCGCATCTTCTGATAAAGATGCAATCATCGGAGTAATCATCACACCCATAACCATTCCAGGACTAAGAATATTTGTTGCTTCTAGTCCGGGAATCAAATACTTCAACATTGGAGTCACAAATGTAAATGCAAAGAAACCATAAACAATCGTCGGAATTCCTGCTAATAACTCTAAGATTGGCTTACATAGATTACTTACTTTCTGTGGTGCATATTCACTTAAATAAATAGCCGACAACAGACCAATTGGTAAAGCGACTAATATTGCAATAAAGGAAGATGTAAATGTCCCCAGTAATAAAGGGAGCACTCCAAATGAAGGTGTTGCACTTAATGGTTTTAACACTGTTCCAGTAAAAAAGTCTATAATTGGTACGATCTGAAAGAATTTAAATGATTCCGTTACTAATATATAGATAATGGCAACGGTCGTGAATATCGACACGCTTGCTATCAATAATAAAAGGACGGGGATGAATCTTTCAAATCGCATCTTAGATTGTTTCTTTTCGTTATTTTCAGCAATCATTTTTCTTATATTTAACGTTTCTCCATCCATTTCAGATGGCACCACCCTTTTATGTCATGCTTAGTTTAGTCCTTCAAGTTGCTCAATGCTCTCTGCAATCTCATCTTCTGGAATAGGAGCAAATCCTGTCTCACCTGCGAATTCATTCATGTTATTCAATACATACATAGCAAAATCCAATACTTCTTCTTTCTCTTGTGCTAGATTCTCATTTAAATAAGTGAATACTGGTCGAGTAAATGGTGCGTAATCACCATCTTCAGCAATTGTATCTAGAGAAGGCTCGACAGGTCCATCACCAAAATCAACATGTACTGCTTGTATATCATCCTGGTTGTTCACATAATAACCAAATCCGAAAAAGGCAATTCCATTTACATCATCAGCAATTAAGTTTACTAAAGTAGAATACTCTTGCTGTAAATTAGTGTCTTCTTTTAAATCTTGTTCTTCTAAAATATTTTCAAAAAAGAACTCGTATGTTCCGTGATTTTCATTAGGACCATATGTCTGAATTGGTTCATCAGGCCATTCTTCATTAATATCTGACCAATTTGTCGTATCGCTATCTGCTAAGAATACGTCGATTAACTCTTCTTCTGTCATTTCTTGTGCCCAATCATTATCTTTATGGATCACAAACGTTAGCCCATCTAATGCAACCTTAATCTCTTTCGTATCGATTCCTAATTCTTCCGCTTTTTCTTGTTCTTCTTCCTTTATTTCTCTTGAAGCATTATTGAAATCTGTACCATCTTCCACTAAATACTTTTCAAATCCAGCACTTGTTCCTGCACGACTAACTTCTACAGAAACACCTTCTTGTTCATTAATCATATATTCTTCTGCTAATCTCGCCATTAAAGGATATACTGTACCAGAGCCATCAATTACGACATTTCCTGATAATTCTGCATTTCCATCTGTATCTTCGGATGAATTTTCTGAAGTAGTTTTTTCCTCTTCTGCTGAACCTTGACATGCTGCAAGGAATACTGCTAAACAAACTACCATAAGACCTTTCCAAACGTTAGATATTTTCATAATTGACTTTCTCTCCTTCAATTCATTTTCTGTACAAGTAAAGTATATACTTCGAATGTTAAATTACGATTAAATGAATGTAAAAAGCATGTAAATGTCTTTTTTTACAGAAATCTGAAAGAAATAAACGGTCTTTCAATACATCCGATCAGAAACTGTTCTTTACAAACAAAAAACAACCTTCTTCTAAATGAATAGAAAAAGGTTGCTTATAGGTCATTATATGGTAAATACTATTTTATCAATTATTAAAGCTTACTCTAAACTTTCCGCGATCTCATTGACCATTTCCTCAACAGAAATTAGTCCTCCACCTGAAAGATACCAATAATCTGGCTCTAAATAATAAATATCTTCATTTTCCATTGCTTTTGTACGTTCCATCAACTGATTTTCAACAATCATTTCAGCAGCTGATTCACCTTCACCAATTGCTGCACCACGGTCTATAACATAAAGCAAATCAGGGTCTTCTTCTACTACATATTCAAACGATACATTCTGTCCATGTGTGGCAACTTCAATACCCTCATCAACAGGTTCAACACCTAAAACATCATGGATTAATCCAAAACGAGAACTCGGTCCATAAGCACTGATTTTATCATCATTAGCTAAAATAATTAGGCCATTTTTACCAGAATCTTCAGCCTTTTCTTTTACATCTGCAATATTAGTTTCGATAGCTGCTAATGCTTCTTCAGCTTCCGACTCTTTCTCAAAAATCTCACCAAGTATATTGACGTTATTTTCAAATGACTCCATATAGTTCTCTGCGTCAACACCTAAGAAAATCGTATCTCCTAACTCTTCGAACTCTTCATATAATTCACCTTGTCGACCAGAGATAATAATAAGGTCTGGATCAATTTCAGAGATTTTTTCGAAGTCTGGCTCTTTTAGTCCGCCAATATTTTCATATTCATCGCCTTCATACTTATCTAAGTAAGAAGGGATATTCATTTGTGGTACCCCAGTAACATCAACACCTAATTTATCTAGAGTATCAAGCGAACCAAAGTCAAACACGACAACCTTTTCCGGGTTTTTCTCTACTTCTGTCGTTCCCAATTCATGTTCTACTGTGACCGTTTGAGACTCTTCTTCTTCTGCCTCATTATTTCCATCATTACTTTCTTCTTCATCTGCTCCACAACCAACTACAAATATTGCCAATACACTAATTAAAAAACCTAATAAGTACTTTTTCATTGTTCTAATTTCCCCTTATCCTTAAAAGTATACACAGATCCGTTGATTATCAATTTCTTTAATATCAATGTCCATGTCATAAATTTCCTTTAACACACACGAATCAATTACATCACACGTTCTACCTTGTTTGACAATCTTGCCATCTTTCAATGCAACAATCTCATCCGAATAACAAGATGCAAAGTTAATATCATGAATAACAATAACAATTGTTTTTCCTAATTCATCTACGAGACGTCTTAATGTCTTCATAATTTGTACAGAGTGGCGCATATCTAAATTATTTAAAGGTTCATCAAGTAAAATATATTCCGTATCTTGTGCAAGTACCATGGCAATATATGCACG
>JAPFCO010000189.1 GCA_026169505.1 Pseudogracilibacillus sp. | reverse complement strand
GTATTCGTATCTTTAATAATATATTAACTACGTTATTGTTTATTGCATTATTATTCACTATGATTTTGGTAGTTTCCTCAAATTTAATGGGAGAAGATAATAGCTTACTGGGTTATCAATTAAAGTCTGTCTTATCAGGATCAATGGAGCCAGATATAAAAACTGGATCGATTATAGCTATTAAGTCAGGAATCGATATGACTGACTTAGAGGAAGGGGATGTTATTACATTTCTTACGGAAGAAGAGTCTTTTGTTACTCATAGAATTGTTGAAATACCAAAGGAGGGGGGACAATATATTACCAAGGGCGACGCAAATAATAGAAATGATTTAAATCCAGTCCTCGCTGAAAATATTATTGGGGAATATAAAGGTTTCACTATCCCTTTTGCAGGCTATCTAGTAGGATTTTCATCCTCGAAAACAGGGATTTTAATACTTTTAATTGTACCTGGAATTCTCTTAACTATTCATTCCTTTATAATCATTTGGCGAGTTATGCACCATGTTAGTCGGGCTGAAAGTAAAGTTAATATTGATATAGACTAAAATTCACTTTCGGATTTTGTGGTTAAACAATCGAGTAATACCATGAGGATATTTAAGGAAATGAAGTGAACGGAGGAAAAAGATAGAAACTGTTTGTTAGTGTCAACAGTGACATAAGGGGAAGTTGTAAAGTGTTATAACAATTGAAGAAAGCAGTGATGGATAGAGTGGGGCTAATTTAATAGAAATAATAAAAATGCTTTGGAAAAGGAGATAGGCGCTTTTCTAAAGCGTTTTTTGTTTATGTTCATTAAAAATTTCATAAATTTATTTTTCATGTAATAGAACATGTTTAAATAGTATTCAGAAAAAACAATTTAAAAAGTATTGACAATATTTCATAATTCTTATAATATAAAACTATCGCATTTAAATGGAAGTGCATTCCGTATTATGGAATGTTAAATAGGAGAGAATATAATGGATGTTGTCACTCTAGGAGAAACAATGGTTCTACTTGAGCCCTTTCAAGAGGGAAGTAGAATGCAGTATTCAGAGAATTACAGAAAAACTATTGGAGGAGCTGAATCTAATGTGGCAATTGGCTTAAGTAAACTTGGTCATCAGGCTACATGGATAAGCAAACTTGGTCAAGATCCTTTTGGAAGATATGTATATACATATTTAAAAGGTGAAGGTGTAAATGTGGATTATGTCACATTTGATCGCAATAAACGAACAGGAGTATACTTTAAAGAAACTGGAGGTTTTAAACAAACAAATATTTATTATTATAGAAATGAATCCGCTGCCAGCTATATGCAACCAGAGGATATACAAAAAGAAGTAATCGCGCAGGCAAAATATCTTCACGTTTCAGGTATAACGTCAGCATTAAGTGATAACTGTCATGAAACAGTGATGCATGTCATTGAACTTGCAAAGAAAGCCAATGTTAAGATTGTTTTTGATCCGAATATTCGCCAGAGTTTATGGAAAGAAGAGAAGTATATACCGACTTTAAAACAAATCTTAAAACATGCAACTTATTTTCTTCCGGGAAAGGATGAATTAGCATTACTTTATCCAGGGATGAAAGAGGAACAAATAATAGATGAGATATTAGATGGTGGAGTAGAAGCAATTATTATGAAAAATGGTAAATCTGGTGCATCATATCATACTAGAAATGAGCATAAAATGATCGCAGGATTCCCAAATGATGCAGTAAAAGATCCTGTTGGTGCAGGTGATGGTTTTGCGGCAGGATTTATCTCGGGACTACTTGAAAACTTTACGTTAGAAGAAGCTGTCCGTCGTGGTAATTTAATAGGATCAATGGTGACCATGGTTCATGGTGATTGTGAAGGGCTTCCGTATCGAGAAGAAATGACAGCGTTCCTGAATCGAACAAGTGATGTACAAAGATGAGGAGTGTAGAAGTGTTAGATAACATTAAAAGAGAAAAAATGGTTGCGATATTTAGAGGATTACACTTAGATGAGTTATTGTCAAAAGTCGAATTGCTATTAAATTATGACTTAACAGTAATGGAAATTACTTTAAATAGTCCATCCGCACTTGAAACGATTGAAGCTTTAAAGAAAAGGTATGGACAAGCTATTGAATTAGGTGCTGGAACTGTAACGAAACCAGAAGAAGTGAAACAAGTGAAAGACGTGGGAGGAACCTTTATTATTTCACCTAATATGGATAAAGGAGTTATTGAGACTACAAAGGCTTTAGATATGATCAGTATTCCTGGAGTAATGACACCGACCGAGATACAACAGGCAAGTGGATATGGTGCAGATATACTTAAGGTATTTCCCGCAACAGTCATGGGATTAGAGTATATTAAAAATATAAAAGGTCCTTTTCCACAACTCTCATTTATGGCAACAGGAGGAGTTAATGAAAAAAATGTACATAAATTTATTGAAAGCGGATACGATTCGGTAGGTATTGGTTCGTCGTTAACCGCAAGTCAGAATGATGAAGACTTAAAACGTCAATTAGAAATATATACACAACTTAAATATTTATAGGGAGAGAATGAAGTTATGAGTGGAAATCAATGGGTGTTTCTTGTTGTATTTTTAGGTTTTTTATTAGCGATGGTTATTGTAGGAATTGTTGTGAGTCGTTCTGTAAAGACCGGTGAAGACTTCTTAATGGGTGGTCGAGGATTAACTACACCGCTACTAGTAGGAACTACTTTAGCAACCTTAGTTGGTACGGGTTCTAGTATGGGTGCTGTAGGATTTGCTTATGAAAGTGGTTGGGCTGGTACTTTGTACGGTATTGGTGGATCAGTAGGAATGATTCTTTTACTTTATTTATTTGCTGATGTTCGAAAGCATAACTTTATGACTTTTTCTGAGGAATTAGCGTATTATTATGGAGCGAATAAAATGATTCAAGGGGTTACTTCCATCATTTTATACGTTGCGTGTATAGGATGGTTAGGCGCTCATATTATTGGAGGTAGTTTATATTTAAGTTGGATTACCGGAATTGATCCATTATGGGCGAAATTAATTGTTGCACTAGGCTTTGGTTTATATACGTTAATCGGCGGTTATATGGCAGTAGTTTATACCGATGTTATTCAAGGGATCTTGTTATTTGCTGGTTTTACATTATTAGCAATTTTATCCCTTGTTAAAATCGGTGGATTTAAAGGTATTAATGAAAATATTTCACCAGAAATGGGTTCGTTTTTAGGTCTGGAAGCTATGGGAATTATTCCAGCTATTTCATTAGCAGTCGTAATTGCTGTTGGAGTATTAGCAACACCTTCTTATCGTCATCGTATTTATTCAAGTAAGGATGATAAGACAATTAAGAAAAGTTTCTGGATTACTGGTATCTTATTTGCTATATTTGCTATATTCCCAGCAATTGTAGGTATTTCAGCAAGTATATTAAACCCGGGTCTTGATGCAGAATATGCATTTCCATATTTAGCGACCGAAGTATTCCCGATTTCAATTGGTGCAGTATTATTAATTGCAGGTCTTAGTGCGACGATGTCTTCAGGAAGCTCGGACTTTATTGCGGCAGTAGCTATTTTGTTAAGAGATGTGTACCAAATGGTGACAGGGAAATTGCCACCTAAATCTAAAATGGTGCTTTATTCTAGGGTTTCTTTAGTATTAACTTTAGTCCTAGCACTGTTCTTTACATTATTTACGAATAATATTATTACTTATATATCGAATTTTATATCAACTGTTATGTCTGGTTTGTTTGTTGCGGCACTGTTAGGTAAGTTCTGGAGTAGAGCAAATTGGCAAGGTGGTATAGCTAGTCTAGTTGCGGGTTCTGGTACATCATTTATTATTTTAGGTAACGGAAGTTTTAATGACTATTGGGGAAATCCTATTATTCCATCTATAATCGTTGCACTTATTGCAAATGTGATTGTCAGTCTGATAACCCCGAAAGAAGTATTAACAAAACAAGAATCATTGGATATTTTAGAACGAGAACGAGAGAAATTAGACGAAGGGACAGTAATTTCAGAAGAAAAATCATTATAAAAGAGGGATGTTTTAATGGAAACACCGTATATAGTAATTGATGAGTCCATTGCAGAACAAAATATAGAGCGAATGGCAAAACTAGCAAAAGAAAATAGAGTTCAATTACGTCCACATATTAAAACGCATAAACTTCCTAGTTTTGCTAAAAAGCAATTAGCCCAAGGAGCCATTGGAATTACAGTTGCAACTATATCTGAAGCAGAAGTGATGGCGTCAGCAGGAATAAATGATATTTTTATTGCTTATCCGATAGTAACTGAGTCAAAGGCTGAGCAACTGATATTGTTAAAACAAAAGGTATCTAACTTAATCGTTGGGGTCGATAGTATGTTTGGGGCCAATCAGCTACACCAAATTGCTAAGAAGCATAAGGAGAAAATCCAAGTGCGACTAGAAATTGATACGGGTCTTGCTAGAACTGGTGTGAGCCCGGAAACTGCGGCTGATTTAGCTGAGCAGATGGTACAGTTAGATCACTTAGTATTTGAGGGTATATTTACATTTAAGGGAGCGGTGTATGAAGGTGAAGGAACTCGGGATTTAGAGGCGGCAGGGAAAGAAGAAGGCGAATTGATGATTCGTGTCGCATCAGCTATTAAAGAGAGAGGAATCAACATTTCTTCCATTAGTGTCGGCTCTAGCCCTTCAGCTGCTACGGTAGTAAAAGTAGCTGGTGTAACAGAGGTTCGTCCAGGAACATATATTTTTAATGATGTCATGCAAGAAGCTTTTGGTCTTTGTACATGGGAGGATTGTGCGGCACATGTCGTTTGTACGGTAGTGAGTAAATCAAAAAAAGGTCATATCGTCATTGATGGGGGAAGTAAGACCTTTGCTACAGATGTTCAACCGGATGGTGCACCATTATATTTAAAAGGTTTTGGAAAAGTAAAAGGCTATCCTAATGCTGTTTTCGAACGAATGAATGAAGAGCATGGAGTAATTGAACTGAACGGGGAAGATATTAATATTGGGGATCAAATAAGTATTATTCCTAATCATATCTGTAGTACGGTTAACCTGCATAATCATGTCTTTATTAAAAAGCAGGATAATAGTGTGGAGAAATTAGATGTAGCAGCAAGAGGAAAGTTACAGTAGGAGGGATAAAATGCTCGATACACTTATTAAGAATGGTAAAATAATAGATGGGACAGGACACCCTTGGTATTATGGTAATCTTGGAATTAAAAGCGGTAAGATTGTTACTATAGGTAATGATGTAAAAGATGCTCATGAAATAGTTGATGCTAAAGGAAAGATGGTATCACCTGGCTTTATTGATAGTCACTGTCATTCAGATTTAATGATTCTTGATTTTCCAGAAAGTGAAATAAAGTTACAGCAGGGTGTAACAACAGAAATTGTAGGGAATTGTGGACTAGCTCCCGTTCCAGTAAACCCTTTGTATAAAGCCGATTTACAAAATTATGTAGAACCTGTACTTGGTAGAGCAAACAAGGATTGGCAATGGAAAACCATCCAAGATTACTTTAATGAGTTGGATCGTAATTTGTTATCAGAAAATGTAGCTTCTTATGTGGCACATGGTTCAATTCGAATTTCAGTGATGGGATTCGACAATCGCCCGCCAACTAAACAAGAATTGGAAGAAATGAAAAACATCGTTGAAGAGGGTATGAAAGCAGGAGCTATCGGCTTATCTATTGGCTTATTATATTCTCCAGGAAGCTATGCATCAAAAGAAGAAATCGCTGAATTATGCAAAGTTGTTGCCAAGTATAATGGGATTTTTGCGACACATATCCGTGGAGAAGGAAATAATTTAATCCCTTCTATAAAAGAAGTACTATGGATTGCCAAAGAAGCAGATGTTAGTCTTCAAGTTAGTCATTTAAAAGCGGCTGGACGAAGAAATTGGGGAAAAGTAAATGAAGCAATGGAACTAATTGAAGATGCACGTGCTAGCGGAATGGATGTTACTTGTGATGTGTATCCATACTCTGCGGGTTCAACGATGTTAACAACTATTTTTCCACCATGGTCTTTAGAAGGTGGCTTAAATCATGTGATGAAGAGACTTCAAGATAAAGGAACAAGGGAAAAAATGAAATCCGAATTAAAGATGGAACAAAACAATTGGGATAACTTAGTGGTTTCTACAGGTTGGGATAATGTCATTATAGCCTCGGTGAATTCTAAACACTTAAAGAAATGGGAAGGTTTGTCTATTGAAGAGATGAGTAATCATTACGGCAAAGATCCTGTAGATCAAGCATTTGACTTACTCCTTGAGGAGGGTGGAAATATTGGAATTGTCTATTTCCATATGGATGAAAAGGATGTACGTAATGTAATGACATACCATAATTCAATTATTGCATCAGATTCGTTAACATGTTACTCAGGGAAACCACATCCAAGACTATATGGCACATTCCCGAAAGTTATTGCCAATTATGTTAAAAAGAATAACATTTTAACATTAGAGGATGCAGTTCGTAAAATGACATCCTTTCCAGCTAAAAGATTTGGTTTAAAAGATAGAGGTTTGATACAAGAAGGATTTGCAGCTGATATAGTTGTGTTTGACTATGATCGAGTAGAAGATCATGCTACGTATGAGAAACCAGAAGCATATCCTGATGGTATTGATTATGTATTTGTTAACGGTAAATTAACAACAAACTATCAAAAGCATACAGAACAAAAATGCGGTTTATTCATAGAAAAATAAAAGGATGAGGTGTTCATTATGGCAAATGAAGTACAAGAAAGATTAACAGAGCTAGGTATTGTTATCCCTGATGCTCCTAAACCAGCTGCAGTATACGTTCCTGCAAAACGTACTGGGAATTTAGTATACACATCAGGTCAGGACTGTAAGAAAGATGGTGTTCTTTTATATACTGGTAAATTAGGAGATAATTTAACTGTAGCGCAAGGATATGAAGCTGCTAGACAAACAATGATAAATTGCCTTGCTGTATTGCAACAGGAAATAGGTGATTTAAATAAGGTGAAGCAGTTTGTAAAGATTCTCGGTTTTGTTAGTTCGGCTGAGGGTTTTGTAGAGCAACCTTATGTTATGAATGGAGCATCCGAATTATTAGAAGAAGTATTTGGTGAGCGTGGAAAACATGCGCGTTCTGCTATCGCTGCCAATGAACTTCCATTTAATACTCCAGTAGAAATAGAAATGATTGTCGAAGTGGAAGACAATTAATTCGGATTTTCTAAGTCCTAGATTGGATTAAGTATCTTGCGATATTCTAAAAAAAGCTTTAGTTTCTTGAATGAAAAGAACTAAAGCTTTTTTGTTTTATTCTTTCTAAAAGGTGACTTAACTAAAATGTTTCCATGAAACTATACTAACATCAAAGTATCGTTATTTTTGATACCCTAATTTATGAGAAATAAGTTTGGAAGTTTGTAATATTTTATCTTTGTAATCCCTGTGATCTATTGCATGTTTAATACGTTCTACCGGTCCAGAAATACTGAATGCTGCAACAGTATGCCCAGTATAATCTTTTATAGGTACTGAAATGCAATAAATTCCTTCTTCATGCTCTTCTCTATCTAATGCGTATTCATTTGATCGAATGGTTTCTATTTCTTTAAATAAATCATCCATGGAAACAATAGTATTTTCAGTAAATTTCGTCAGGCCTGTTTGATTAATAATTGTTTTAATCTGTTCATCAGTTAGCCCCGACAATAAAGCTTTACCAACACCAGTACAATGGAGCATAGCTCGTTTACCAATTTGAGAAAACATACGAAGTGTTCGATTGCTTTCTACTTTATCGATATAAACAACAGAGTTCTCGTCTCTAATGCAAAGATGAATTACTTCATTAACAGCTTGAGATAATTGTTCGATATATGGTCTTGCAATTTGTCTTAGATCAATATTATCAATGATGTTTGAGGATAGTTGTGCAAGTTTCATACTTACGTAATATCGATCATTTTCTTTATTTTGATAAACAAAATCACGAGCAATTAACGTTTTTAGTAAACGATGGCTTGTGCTATTAGGTAATTTCAACTTTTCAGAGAGCTCAATAACTCCCAATCCATCTGGATTATTTGCTAGCATTTCTAAGATTGAAAGTGCTCGATGAACGGATTGAACAGTCATACATATCTTCCTTTCATAGTAAAAAACGAATAAAATATAGTAGTATCATTTTCTTGTTCTTAATGTAATAGTAGAATGATTTAGTTAACATGTATCCATAGTTTTGTTGGAAAACAGAAATGTAAAAAAGTGAACTGTCCATTTGATAAAAAACACAACAAATATTTATGATGGCAATTTTATAATGTTTGTTTTTATATTATAAATATACCTTATTCTAATGGTAACAAAAAGTCATTTTAAGACAAGTAAAATGTACGAGTGTTCTTATTCCTGTTTTAAAGGGGAACAATCAGAGACAACAGTTACTGAAGAGGTGATAGGTGATGTAGGATTAAATCTACCTTATTCTAAGCAAAAACAGAATTTGTTGAACGAATATTCGAGGCGTTAAGTTTCGTGATTTAATATGGCTCGAATGCAATTATAATGATAATTAAAGCAAACGGTTAAACTGGCGATGGAAATTACATCAAATAAAAACAAGGCAAACCGAAGAAGTTGAATCAAAATATATTAATAAAACAAGAAACGTATTGCTTGAAAACTCCAAAATCCCTTTAAGTCTTGGAAGCATCTCTTGTCCCATTTCCGTTTCAAGAGGCGCTCCCTTCGTAACAAAATCCAACGACAAAGAAAGTGGTGTCATTTTACTATCCAATTGAAATTTTATAATCCTACCAATAGTTATTTACCACCTAGCTCATACATTTTAAAGGAATTAGCGCATGAATATCATTTTCCTTAATCAAATTCCACCCTATACCGCCATAGGAAAATGAGGAAGACTAATAGAACAATATCGAGTCTTGACTCAAAAACAAATGATAAAATTCC
>JAPFCO010000014.1 GCA_026169505.1 Pseudogracilibacillus sp. | reverse complement strand
GTTATATGAAAAAGAAGATGCTTTTAAAAGCAAGTCAGCTCAGATTGATGAACGATCGTCTTTTCCAAAAGAGAATATTGAAGATCTAGTAAATATAGGATACACGAAACTGACGAGGTCAAAGGAGTATGGAGGGGAAGGTATCTCCTTATATGATTTAATCCTTTTCCAAGAAACAATTGCTAGTTTTGACGGAAATACCGGACTGTCAATAGGGTGGCATCTTGGTGGCGTAGGAGAAATATATGAAAAGAAAGTATGGAAAGGAGATACGCTAAGTTTCTTTGCAGATGAAGTGCTAAAAGGTGCATTAGTTAATCGAATTGTAAGTGAAGCACAAACAGGAAGTCCTACCCGGGGTGGTCGTCCTGGTACAAATGCTGTAAAAAAAGGGGATCGTTGGATTATCTCTGGTCGTAAAAACTTCGCGACAATGTCTCCGGCACTAACTTATTTTCTAACAGCTGCTTGGATCGAAGAAGAGCAGGCAATCGGTTTTTTTCTTATCCATAAAGACTCGAAAGGGTTAAGCATAGAGGAAACATGGGATGTGATCTCTATGAGAGGGACCGAAAGTCATGATGTTGTACTTGATCAAGTTGAGGTGGAAGATTCTTTATTTGTAGAGTTAAATGATGGGCCACGTGGAAATGTTATCAACGGGTGGTCATTGCATATCCCGGCTGCATATCTAGGTATTGCTCAGGCGGCTCGTGATTATGCGATTCGGTTTGCAAATGAACATGCACCAAATAGTATTAAGGGAACGATTAGTGAATTACCAAATGTGCAGCGCTCAATTGGAGAAATTGATTTAGAATTAATGCAGGCACGTCATTTCATCTATAGTGTTGCAGAAATGTACGATGATGATGCAAGAAGAGGTTTAATCACTAATGAGCTAGGAGCAGCTAAACATGTCGTAACGAATACGGCAATCTCAATTGTCGATAAAACCATGCGAATTGTAGGTGCAAAAAGTTTACAACGTCAAAATCCATTACAAAGATATTACCGCGATGTCAGGGCAGGACTACACAATCCACCAATGGACGATGTAACCATTCAAAAATTGGCTCTTCATGCGATTGAGCAAGGGAAAAAGAAATAACAGAATACAGATAACAGGACTACAGGGCATTGCTAAACGAATTGTTTAGCGATGCCCTATTTCTATCCTTTTGTTTCAAAGGTTAAGCAAAAACAAGTTAGACTCATCTATGGAAAGAAATTATGTTATAATATTCTAAATAGTCTATTAAAATGACGCGTGTTAGATTGTAACCTACTTAATAATAAGGAGGAGTTCAGATGGCATGGCAAATGAGAGGCAGAGGATATGAAGCGCAACAGTATGATGAAATCATTAAAAGCGCTTGGAGTAATTACCAGCATATTGGAGAAATAGAAGAAAACGAACTTCGATCAGATATTATTGATTCGTGGGTTATATCAAAGGATTTCGGAGTCAATCCAATGCAAAACACATTAAACGACATATTGGCGGACTCGGAGTTAATGGATCGGAAAAAAGTGAATCAACTATATCTCTCTTATGCTAGAAAACAAATACAAGGAATCCAGAAGTTATCTGATGCTTCGAATGTAGTCTTATCGATTGTTGAAAAGAATGGTATTATTTTAGAGTCAGTTGGAACATCAAACATGTTGCGACAAGCTGAAGCAAGTAATATTCACGCTGGTGGCATATGGAGTGAACAGTCAGCAGGAACAAATGCTATCGGAATTGCATTACGTACTGGACGTCCAGCACAAGTCTTGTTTTCAGAGCATTATTGTTTAGGTGCACATGATTGGTATTGTATGTCCTTTCCAATTTTAGCACCGATAACTAGAGAATTGATCGGTATTATTAATATAGCGAGTAATGTGAATCTCATAAAGGACTATGCAGTAGGACATGTAATAGTTGAAGCAAGTAATCTAGCAAGGTCGATAGAGAATCATTTCTATGAACAGACGTTACAAGATCATTTATATGCTCGTAAAGCAATAGAGGTCCTAGATGAGGTTGTTTTATCTGTTGATTTAAGTAAACAGATCGTTTCAAAAAACAATTATGCAATGATTCATCAAGTATTCCAACATATTGATACGATTGAAGCGTCCGTTCATTTGAATTCCCTTGTTGAAGAAGTGTTCCAGACAAAGAGGGAAATTACGAACGAAATTATAAACGAACAGAATCAACTGTATCAAGTAAATATGTATCCCGTCTTTCTGCAATATGAGCTAAATGGAGTAGTTGTTTTTATTAAAGAGGACAAACAAGCTCTACCCAACGCGAAGCAAATAAATACTCCTTATCATACAAAAGATGAACCTTTTCGTTATAGCTTTGCAAATATGATTGGGACTTCTATTGCGTTTTCATATGCTAAAGATCAAGCGGAAAAAGCCGCGAAGATTCCTTTAACATTAATGTTATTAGGTGAAACTGGTACAGGAAAAGACGTATTTGCTCAATCGATTCATCAAGCAGGTGAACGGGGAAGTGGTCCTTTTATTGCAGTTAATAGTGCTGCAATGCCAGAAAGTCTATTGGAAAGTGAGCTATTTGGATATGAGGCAGGAACATTTACTGGAGGCAATACGAATGGAAAAAAGGGTAAGTTTGAAGCGGCTGATCAAGGAACCATTTTTTTAGATGAAATTGGTGATATGCCATTATCCATTCAAGCGCATCTATTACGCATCTTAGAAGAGCGATCAGTAACAAGAATAGGTAGTAATCATCCAATTCTGATAGATGTACGTGTGATTGCAGCTACTAATAAAAATTTAGAAGATGAAATAATGAAGGGCAATTTCAGAGAAGATTTATATTACCGTTTACATGTCATTAAAATTGACATTCCTCCATTAAGGGATCGAAAAGACGATATTCCTTTATTGGCAACATCATTTATTCATCAATTAAGCCATCTATTTGAAAAAGAGGAAGTAACTATTTCTCGTGAGGTAATGCAATGTCTTCAGTCATATCATTGGCCAGGAAATATACGTGAATTAAAAAATATGTTACAACAAGCAATGTTTCACCTAGATGGTAATGTACTAGAAGTTAACCATCTTCCTACAGTATTGAAACCTAATATACATTCAGCGATAGAAGATGAAAAAAGTATGATCGTCATGCAGTTAGAAAAGCAGCACGGGAATGTCTTGAAAGCAGCTAAAGCAATGGGAGTATCCAGGGCTACGATGTATCGGAGAATAAACAAATATAATATATTACTCTAATTAAGAAAACTCTTGTATGAGTTGAAAGCATGCAAGAGTTTTTTTGAGATTGAGACACTGTTTGAGACGAATATTGTCTCATATGAGAATAATGGGATGCAACTTAAGAAGAGAATCTAAGACGGGGCTTGTGTTAGTAGGGAAGTTTAATATTGGCATTAATCTTGCAATACTTATGCAGTAATGGAGAAAGAAGGAGGGGTTACTCTTCTAACAAACAAAACTGTAAGCGATGTCATTTGATAGGGTTATTAACAAGCGGATAAATAGGCAACTAGATTGACACATGAAGAAAGAGGAGAATAAAACAGGAGGATGATCTAATGGCTATCCCAAATGAAAAATTAGTTTGGATGTACGAAACAATGGTGAAAATCAGGTACTACGAAGAAACAATGGAAGAGGTTTATATGGAAGGTAAAACACCCGCTTTTAATATTGGTGCAGGAACAGTACCAGGTGAAATGCACTTAGCGAATGGACAAGAACCAGCGGCTGTCGGTATTTGCGCACATCTTACAAAGGAGGACACAATTACCTCTCCACATCGGCCACATCACCATGCAATTGCTAAAGAGGTTGACTTAAATCGTATGACTGCAGAAATGTTCGGAAAAGAAACAGGGTTAAGTAAGGGAAAAGGAGGTCATATGCATTTATTTGATCCAGATGTTAAATTTTCTTGTAGTGGAATTGTAGCAGCAGGTATCCCGCAGGCGGTTGGCGCTGCATTGGCAGCAAAGAAGAGAGGCACAGATGCGGTAGCTGTAACGTTCATCGGAGAAGGAGCGGCGAACGCAGGAGCATTTCATGAATCATTAAATTTAGCTGCAGTTTGGAATTTACCAATGATCGTTGTCGTGGAAGATAATAAATATGGTATTTCCGTAGAAAAATCTGTGGCTACTGCAGTTGAGTCGAATCACTTGCGAGCTTCAGCTTATGATATTGTGGGGGAACGAGTGGATGATAATGATCCAATTGCAATGTATGAAGTGTCAGAACGGGCAGTTGAACGTGCACGTAAAGGTGAAGGGCCAACTATTATTGAGATTGAAACATATCGTTTCTTAGGGCATTTTCAAGGAGATCCAGAATTGTATCGTGATGAACAAGAAGTACCAACATTGAGAGAGAAAGACCCAATTGTTCGATTACGGAACCATTTATTGATGGAGGACATTGCAAAAGAAGCGGAATTAGTAGAGCGGGAAGAAACAGTTAAGAAATTGGTTGATGAAGCATATCAGTTTGCTAGAGATAGCAAATTACCAGAACCAGCAGCTGCTTTAGAAGACTTGTTTATATAATGTGGATTTCATATACGAGGAGGTAATAGGATGGAAACGGCAAATAAACAACGATTATTAACTGGAAATAAAGCGATGGCAGAAGCGATTGCCCAGGAGATGGAAAAAGATAATGAAGTATTTGTGTTAGGAGAAGATGTAGGGAAATATGGAGGGATCTTTGGATCGACAGAAGGATTGTTAGATAAATTTGGACCCGATCGAATTATGGATACACCAATATCTGAATCTGCTTTTATAGGAGCGGGGATTGGTGCAGCAAGTGATGGAATGCGTCCAATTGTAGAATTAATGTTTGTCGACTTTTTTGGTGTATGTATGGATCAAATTTACAACCATATGGCAAAGATTCCATATATGTCCGGTGGAAACGTGAAGCTACCAATGGTTTTGATGACGGCAGTTGGAGGAGAGTATAATGATGCAGCACAACATTCACAAACATTGTATGCTACTTTTGCACATTTACCGGGGATGAAGGTCGTCGCCCCAACCACTCCATATGATTTAAAGGGAATGATGACCTCAGCGATTCGTGAGGATAATCCAGTCGTATTTATGTTTCATAAGTCATTACAAGGACTAGGTTGGATGGATCCATTAGAAGCTTCTGTTGGAAATGTACCTGAAGAGTCGTATTCAATTCCGCTAGACAAAGCAAATGTCGCTCGTGAAGGAACGGACATAACTATTGTTGGGATTCAAATGATGACCGTATATGCATTGGAAGCTGCAAAGAAATTAGCGGAAGAAGGTATCGAGGCGGAAGTAATTGATTTACGTTCGCTTGTTCCGATTGACAAGGAAACAATCCTCGCATCCGTTAGGAAAACCCATCGCTTACTAGTCGTTGATGAAGATTATTTATCGTATGGGATGACGGCAGAAATAAGTGCCATTGTAGCGGAAGAAGCATTATATGATTTAGATGCACCAATTAGACGATTAGCCATTCCAGATGTACCAATTCCATATAGCCGCGTGTTAGAAGATTATGTTGTACCAAATGCAGATGATATTTATCAACAAGTGAAAGAAATGCTTGAAGATGAGTAGTAGCAGCAAGGAGGTTTGAGGATAGTGATTGAAGTAAAATTACCTAGAATAGATGAAGATCATAACGAAAGTTCAATTGTTTTTTGGCATAAACAAGTAGGAGACGCGATTCAAAAGGGTGATGTGCTTGTTGAAGTACAAACAGAAAAAGCGGTCACAGAAATAGATGCAGATAGTGATGGCATCATGAATGAAATTATTGTCAAACGGGGTGAAGTTGCCTCTGTAGGAGATATTATTTGTACAATCGATCAAGAAGGAAATGGGTCTGAGTCGATAGAGATTAATGCTAAAGAAAGCAAGACTAGCAAGCAAGTTTCGGAAAAACAAGAGAAATCTACCTTTGTTCGTGTATCACCTCGTTTACGTAAGATAGCAAAAGAATTAAAAGTAGCATTAACAGATGTAAAAGGCACAGGCAGTGGTGGTAAAATAACGGAACAAGATATTCGGAATACAGCTGAAGGTTCTGAAGCTATATCATCACGTGAAACAGGTACGCAATTGACAGGTATCCGTAAAACAATTGCTACTCGAATGAAGCAAAGTCTTCAAGATAGTGCACAACTAACAGAAACAGCCTATGCAGATGTAACAGAACTAGCCAATATAAGAGCGAATAGTACGCAAAAAGTAAGTTGGAATACGTGGCTTATGTATGTTGCTATTAAAGCATTAAAACAGAATAAGGGTTTGAATGCTCATGTTGAAAATGATTGGTACACACAATACCAAGAGGTACATCTAGGTTTTGCGACAGATACGGAAGATGGATTAATTGTGCCAGTAGTAAAGAATGCACATTTACTGCATTTAGTTGATTTAAATAAAGAAATAGCTGAATTAGCCACTTCGGTTCGTAATAAGAAAATTCACTCGAAGGATTTATCTGGTAGTACCTTTACAGTAACTAATCTAGGTTCTTTTGGCGTCCATTTTTTCACACCAATTATTAATCCACCTGAAGTCGCTATTTTAGGTCTTGGAAAAATTGAAACGTATGTTGTGCTTAAAGATGGCATTCCACAGGAGAGGAAAAGATTGCCGATTAGTCTCACCTTTGATCATCAAGTGATTGATGGGGCACCTGCTGGAAGGTTTATCCAGTCATTTGTAGAACTATTGGAACATCCTGATAGGTTAAGTGAATAGCATGTCATTCAATTAAAGCTACCTATTCAAAGGTAGCTTTAATTTTACTATGATTAGTTGCCTATTTTCCATGCCTTGATGTTTCAGGATGTCCTTCCTTTGGAATAGGTGGATACTTGTTTTGTAGTACGGTAATAAATTGTTTTGCAATAACTTGATAACCAGATTCACTTGGATGAATGTCATGTTGGTTAGGAAGTAATTCATTGTACCTGCCATCAAAAGCATCATAACTTGGAACATAGGTAGCTCCATTTGCTATAGCGGTTGTTTCAATCGTTTGATTCAACGTTTGTAATAGGGCAACTACTTTTTCCTGGAACCCCTCAGATAAATAAGGCAGAGTATTATAATAGCCTAATACATATATATCAACATTCGGGTTGATCGTACTTGCTTGTTTCATAATGGTCTCCAAATTATCACCTGTAGTTCCTAGGACATCATATGCATTTTCGAAAGCATCTTCAATCGTTTGTTTACCATTATCAATCACTGTCTCTGCTTTTGCAGCTTGTTCAAACGATTGATTTAATAAATCGATGGTATCATTTAAGGTAACTAACTGTTTGTGACCATTTGTAAGTGACCCATAAGTATTTATAAACATGATATTTGCTTGTGCGAAAGTATCATCAGATGTTAACGGCAGGCCATGAAGCATATTAGAAAACTTTATATGCTCATCTTTCATCTGAGCTATCTCTTTATAGGCAGCTTGTAAGATACTTGGTAATTCAGCATGTAATTTTACTATCATAGCCTCATTCACTTCGCCATCTGGTAACGAAGCTTTCTTCATGATTTCTTCGATTGTATTAACATTATTACCAATTGAAATAGAGAAAAGCTTCAGACGCTTTAAAGCTTTATTCGCATCAGCTTGAAGTGCGAAAGCTGGATCATCTTCTGCTTGTATGATTGTCTCCTCAACAAAGTCCTGTAACTTTACAAGATCTGTTACTAACTGTTCAAAAGTCTCATCTGAATGATCAAAGGCATCTTTTGCAAGCTCAACATTATCTTGAAATTGCTGAATCGTTTCACGTGCATCAGCGATGTTTTGTTTAAATTCTTTATTCGATAATGGCTTTAAATATGGCACTATATCATTAGCCCCAACACTTACAGTCAGTATGTCAGCCCCATTTGGATGGTTGGTAAGATGCTCTACTTGAGCCAAAACTTCAGCTGATGTTGCTCCAGCTTTTGCATAGTTAGCAGAATCGATTGTGTAACCATTAACGATGAGTGCATTGACAATATGGCCGTAATATCCCCCTGTCTCACTAAATGTACCATTTTCAAGTAATCCTTCTGTTATCGAGTCACCAATTGCAATATATGTTAATTCGTTTTTTGTTTGGTCAACTTTAGAAGTTGCAAAAGCTGTACTGGTCATTATTATGATGACAACAACGAGTATAATAAAGGCGGTCTTCGATTGTTTTAATCGCTTCTGCAAATAAATCTTCCTTTCTTTATGTAATATTAGTGCATTTCATAATTCGGATTTAGCGCCACATCACTACGACATGTAGTTTCGTTTAACCTTTCTTAACTACATGTTGTAGTGATGTAGCTGATTTGGGTAATTATGAAATTCACTCAATATGTTTAATTAATTTCATTATTCGATATTTCTAATTAGCTTGATTTTCCCCTTATTATACAGAGGTTTATTCATATTTGATAGGGTCTTTAAATTGTATAAGGAAAAGGGATGAACATTATTGTGTATTCTAACACTAGAGTATATACCCGAGAAAGTTTAATGATAAGCTAATTAGTTGTAAAGAAGATCTGGAATAAAATAGAGTGTAGCTAGGTAGTTTTTTAATAAAAGATTAAAGTATTAAAATAGAGAGGAACATATACATGAAACTTGGTATTTTAGATCAAATTCCAGTAGCAGAAACACAAAGTGCAACAGAAGCATTGCAACAAACAATAGAAATAGCAAAACAAGCGGAAAAATTGGGCTATCATCGCTTTTGGTTGGCGGAACATCATAATAGTAACCGTCTAGCAAGTTCAGCACCAGAAATTGTGATGGCACATATAGCAGCAGCGACAGAGAAAATACGTGTTGGTTCAGGTGGCATTATGGTGATGCATTATTCTGCATTAAAAATAGCGGAAGTGTTTAATACATTAAGTGCGCTTACGTCAAACCGTATTGATTTAGGAATGGGCCGTGCCCCTGGTGGCGACGGACCAACAATAACTGCAATGGCACAAGGAAGGTATTTTCGATCTGATGATCAATATGACAAAATCATTGATATTTTAAATTTAATGGATGGAAGCCAACCAGCATTACGAGAATATCAGGGCGTGAGTGTGACGCCAAGCAATGTAGACTTAGCGGAAGCTTGGTTGTTAGGCTCGACTGGTAATAGTGCGTTAAAAGCTGGAGAGTTAGGGATTGGCTATGCATTTGCCCAGTTTTTTAATGGGGAAGCTTCACGTGCTATTTTTGATGCATATCGCAATGCTTTTATTCCAACGGCATTCATGGAGCAACCACTCATTTCTATTTCCTATGCAGCAACAGTAGCAGAAACAAAAGATGAAGCGGAATACCGTGCACGTCCGATTGATTTATTTCGTTTAGGATTGATGACAGGCCGTCTCGTTCCAATGATTAGTGCAGAGAAAGCTAAAGATGTCACATTAACGGAAAAGGAAGAAATGCTCATTCAACAAAATCGTCGCATTCATCTTGTAGGAACACCAGACCAAGTTGCAGGACAAGTGCTAAAGGAAAAAGCAGAATTTGGATTTAATGAACTAATGATCAATGCGAACCATGCAGAAATGGAATCACGAATGGATACGTACCGATTGTTAGCGGAAGCATTGAAATAAATAGAAAAGGAAGAATCTAATGTTTTAGGTTCTTTCTTTTTTACTTCACTTATTGTGACGATATCGATTCTTGCATTGTCGCCAAATATTTAGGAATTAATCGGTGTAGAAGGACTTAGTTGGAATGATTGCCTTAGCGGATATCGTGCGAAATTCGGAGAAAGAATCGGTTGCTTTATTACAAGAGCAAGGAATCCATTCGATCATGTTGACGAAGTGTATGCGGAAGTATTACCTAACGAAAAGGCAGATCGCGTAAAGGAAATTCAGTGCAAAGGTTGGATTGTAGCAATGACAGAGGATGGAGTCAATGGTGCGCCAGCGCTTGCGACAGCAGATTTAGGGATTGCGATCGGGGCTGGTACGGATGTGGCAATGGAAACAGCAGGTGTTTTGGCGCCAATTGGTATCATCTTAAGTCAGGCAAGTTGGAGCATTGTTAATGAGTTTAAGTACCATTATTGTTGCGATTAATGCGAAATTATTGAAGGCATGATCATTAGATAATACAAACCCCAATCCAATAGGTTCTAGCTAATGGACTGGTTTGATATTTTTATGATAACTGCATCGTTGTAATACATGTCCCATCTTGTTCATACGTCGAAAGTTCGGATTCAACGGTTTTTCCATCGTGATTTATTTTTACTGAAAATGTCTGATCTCGTGGTAACCATAAGTCGACAAAGCCGTTTTTACCTGAATTAATTGTCTCATCTACTATGATTTCCCCAGCTTCATTTTCAATATAAATATCAAAATCTGCATCAACAAGTTCTCCTTGGCATCCTGTTAAACTATGGATGTCACAAGGATGTGTTTCATTAACGAAAGGTGCAACCGAAACAAAGAATTCATCTTCCGGTAACTCGAATACATCTTCTGATTCATCGTCTTCTGTAATAATCAGTTCTGTTGATGAGATCGAAGCAGTGTGATCATCCGTAAAATTACCTACACTATATTTATCTACTAATGCTTTTACATCATCCACTTGTTTCATTTCATCATTATTGCTACAAGACGCTAATAAAATGATCGATAGAAAAGCTACAAGGATCCCTTTATATTTCATTTTATACACTCCATTTATCTTTACTAATACATATTATACAATTGTTTCACTTTAATTCATATACATCTTGACCATTTGATATAAAATGGTCACATTTACAAAGTGAAGCAATTTTGAAACGACATCATGAAAAAGTTCATTTCCTATTGTTATTATGAATATTCTGAAATATACTGAACATAAGAATAATATGTGGAGGGATACTATGTTGAATATGTCTCAAAATCAATCTACATCTATGACAAACCGTGCGCGTAGAAATACGTTAGGTGATTTACTAACAAGAACCGCTGCTAGACACCCAGAAAAGCAAGCATTTTTATATAAAGATAGAAAGATAACCTATCAAGAACTGAATTTTCTTGTGAATCAAACGGCATATGGATTGATGAAAGACGGAATTAGAAAGGACGATCGATTAGCATTATTGTCTAAAAACAGCCTTGATTTCGTCGTTGTTATTTTCGCTGCGGCAAAAGTCGGGGCAGTGACAATACCTATCAATTATATGTTAACAGAAAAGGATATTGCTTACATTTTAAACCATGCGGAAGTGACAGCTATGTTTGCAGCAGAGGAATATATAACGGTACTTGATGCTGCAACAGAGATAGCTATGGTGAATATGGAATATCGTTATGTTCTAGAGACGTCCGAACAAAATGGTCCATGGCAACCATTCGCCTCGTTACAAAAATATGAAGGCGTCCAATTAGTCGAAGTGGACTTACGCGATGATGATCTTGCACAAGTGTTATATACGAGCGGAACGGAATCAGCTCCTAAAGGGGTCATGTTGTCACATAAAAGCATTATTAGTGAATATGTAAGTTGTGTTATTGATGGAAAAATGAGTGAGAAGGATTTACTTGTTCATGCTTTACCATTTTACCATAGTGCACAATTACATGTTTTCTTAGGACCGAGCATTTATTTGGGAGCTAGTGGCATTATTTTAGATCAAGCAAGTCCAACAATCATCATGGAAACGATTGAGAAGTACGGGGCAACTCAACTATTCGCACCTCCAACTGTGTGGATTGGTATGTTACGCCAACCGGATTTTGATTCATATAACCTGAAGTCATTGAAAAAATGTTATTATGGTGCAGCGATCATGCCAAGAGAAATATTAAAAGAATTAGCGGAAAGATTACCGAATGCGAGATTTTGGAATTTTTATGGGCAAACGGAAGTAGCTCCTTTAGCGACTGCACTGCAGCCGGAGGATCAAATTCGGAAGTTAGGTTCAGCAGGTAAACCAACATTACATGTGGAAACAAAAATTGTCGATGAGCTCGATGTGGAAGTGGCTAGAGGGGAAATTGGCGAAATTATTCACAGAACTCCTCATGCGATGCTTAGCTATTTAAATGATCCTGAAAAAACAGCGGAAGCGTTTAAAAACGGTTGGTTTCACAGTGGTGATCTAGGTATGATGGATGAAGAAGGTTATATTACAATCGTTGATCGGAAGAAAGACATTATTAACACGGGTGGGGTAAGTGTTTCTAGTCGTGAAGTCGAAGAAGTGATCTATGAATTGGAAGAAGTAGCAGAGGTTGCGGTAATAGGGATTACCGATGAATATTGGATTGAAGCGATT
>JAPFCO010000442.1 GCA_026169505.1 Pseudogracilibacillus sp. | reverse complement strand
TAACTTATAGGCACAAAAATGATCTAGGCTCATATAATGGGTAGCGAAACGAGAAAGGATGACGTACATGAATTCAGTTCAAATAAATGAGCCATTGCTTTACATCGATCAACCAATTTTAAGCAAACCAAAAGTAAAGGTTCAAAGTGGTTTTCAAACAGTTCAAGCTCAAACGAAAAAAAACAATCAACATAAAAGCTTTAAACAATGTTCAATAGAAGAAAAAATTCATTACTTGTTGCATATACCGAAAGAATTACCACTTTTAAAATGTGAGGTTTTAACAGAAGGAGAATCATATCGAGGTAGGTTAATAAGTGAAGGGAAGGAATCGATTATATTACAGCGACAAGGAAGAAGAGAACAGGAAGTTTTGAAGTCAGAGATTACTGATATTCGATTAATTAGTTTTTAAACAAGGCATTTATCGTACGCATCGCATCTATATCATCATATGATGATATAGAAACTCATGATTTACTGTAGATAGACTACGCTCTCCAATATGTGAGTAATTAATCGGATATCACATTATGACAGTTTCACAAAGAAAACAGTCTTAATATAAAGAGGCACCATCGTTGATGAGGCCGATCGATGGTGCCATTTTGGATTACTAGAATGCAGAAATAGCTGGCAAACAAGTAATGTGGCAGAAGCATTTTGCATCAACAGTAATACAAATACCAGTAGTTTTTAACTGTTTTGTATGTTGGTCCATAGGGTCATGTGGGTTATGATTACTGTCATTAGGATCCTTCAACAATTCTAACACAGCACAGCAATCATCTGATACAGATTTTACACGATAATAATAGCTTGCAACCATTTTTCCAATATTGCGCGGGTGGGCGCCATATCCCTTAAATGGTTTACAACTATCTTTACAGTATAATAACACAGGAACTGTATCTAAATCATTTCGATTTTCCCTTTCACCTAATAATTCATTAATTGATTTTTCACAACTTGTGTCACAACAGTTTTCTGTAATATCTGATTGAGCACGTGCAATTTCTTTTAATACATCACAAACACAACTGCCAGTTTTAAAGTCACATCCACAACTCATACCTTTTTATCCCCTCTCTAAAATTAAATATACTTTGTGTTATCGATAATAAGGTATGTGTATTAGCGGAGGATGTGTGGGCGAACATCTAGCAATGTAATAAAAAACATGTTAGATTATTCAGAAAAAGGGTAAACCTACTATAGGAGGTGCTTTTTATGGGATATATATTACCGATAACAAATCATTCATATGTTAATTATCATTATCGAATGTTAGCCAGTAGAAGCAGTCCTCATTATATTGGGGAACCTAATAAAATAACGTATCCATTCATTCAACAGGATCATAATGACTTTTATAAACAATTTCAGTCCCATCAAATAGAACAATATCAGGATGAAAGTGGAGAAACAAATAGAGATAGCTCTTCAGTAAATAAAAAAAGGGATCATATAATCGATCAAGAAGCAGAAGCTTTGCTAACAGGTAAGGGAATCATGTTGAATGAGCGAGTATGACTGGTAGCGTTTTTTATTTTTTCTCCCAGTCTTTTTTCTTGATTTTTTTATAAGGTAAAACAAACATTTTCTTTCCTTCTAACCATTCCGCATAAAAAACTTGATGTAAAACAAAATCTTGTCTTGTAAGTTCATCATGAAGCCATTCTTCCGTGAGATTAGCTTCATCCAAATTATCATGAATAATTTCTCCATCCGTAATGAGTGGCATTGCAATTTGTGGTTCGATTGGAGCGACATTCAAATCCTTTTTATTTGGGGTTTGATATGCGGCTTTTTTTAAGACAGAAAGTTCTCCATTCGTCTCTAACACTGCATATTCAACTTCTTGCAGTGCGAATACATCTTTCATCCGTAATAATTGGAGAATTTCATTTATATCCATTCTATTTTTGCGCATTTCTTCGTAAATAAGATCTCCTTTATTAATAATTAAAGAAGGTTTACCTTCGAGTATAAAGCGAGACCCTTTAAATTTTTGTGTGATCATTTCAATAATATATATAATAAGCCCCCATATTATAATAACAAAGCCAATATCTAGAATGCCGGCCTCCTTATCAAATAATGCGTTACCTACTAGTTCACCAAGGACAATAGCGGCTATAAAGTCAAAAGGAGTAAGTTCAGCTATTTCAGTTTTACCAACGAATCTTGTTAAAATAAATAAAGCTGTAATACCAAAAATGGTCTCATATAGCATTGGAAGCATATCATTCATCATGATTCCTCATTTCTAGGAAGTAGTATGAATAGATTGGCTTAATTATTCAATATTATACAAATTAAATGGCTCTATTTGTACGCACAACGATATTGTTTATTATTGTAGTTTGCTGTAAAAGATAGTGTATGAACCGTACGAATTCAACATTTGAAGTGTTTTAGAAGCGATAATTTCATACATTATTTTTCTGTATGACAGTCTAATTTCTTCCCTTCGCAAACAGCTCACAATAAAATACATCCTCTTAGGTAGATTCATTCGTCTACTTAAGAGGATGTTGTTTAAATTCTTTCAATTTTACAGAAGATTTAAAGATCTTTTACCATTTCAACATGAGGGATATTGGCATCCATAAATTCAGCAGAAACGACTTTATAACCAACACTTTCATATAATGGCACGATATACGTTTGAGCATTTAATCTTGCTTCCGTTATCCCTTGGTTCATTAATTCCTTTTCCATGGCGTCGATTAATTGTTTTGCGTAATTTTTGCCACGAGCTTCTTTTAGCACACAAATTCTTTCTAACTTACCGAAGTGATCAACAATTCTAAGCCTACTCGCTCCAATATGCTGATTATTATCTGAGCAAAGAAAATGAATGGCATCTTGTTCAAATTCATCGATCTCTAATTCTACAGGTACATGTTGTTCCATAACAAAAACTGTTTTTCGAATGTCATATGCTTTCGCTAACTCTTCATCTGTTGTAATGATTTTTACTGTCATAATGCGCACTCCCAATATATTAATTAAATCAATTATAAACGGTTTTTGATCGCTTATCCGCTCAACTTTAACTGATGTTCTATTTCGTTTTATAAAGTGAAGGTCTCTCCATTAGAAGGTTCGCTAGATGATTATGAGGGCATCTCTTGTCCAAATACAAACGTCTCATAAACTGTCCATGACCCATCATCTAATTGATAACATAATTGAAAGCGATCGACCGTATCTTCTAACTCTACATTTTTCAGTTGGAGGGTTCCATATACATCTGAGTATTCATCATCCATTAAACCTTGAGCAATTGTAATATGTGGAACAAAAGAATGCTCCCCATTATCAGGGAAAACCCCACGATGCATTTCATCAAATAAATATGTTAATGCAGGTGTTGGTTCCACCTTAAAGTAAACTGTATTTGTTACGGGAGCGAACGTACTTACTTTGGGAATCTGAATTGAAAAGGGATCCATGTCATTAGCAATCTTCTTTAACGCTGGAATAATCTGCTCACGAGTGACATCATCCATTAGAAAAGCTGATTTGAGCGTAATATGTGGTGGGATTTTCGGATACTGTGGATCATATCGTTTACGAAGTGCGTTTGCTTCATCTTGAATTTCTTTGGAAGGAAATATAATAATTCCATATTTCATGTTAAAACCTCCATTTCATAATTGTCAGTCGAAAAATTGATGCGTAAAGCTCATGGCAGTCGCATCAATTCAAGTTGTACTTATAATGTTGCTTTTAAGTATACCAAATGTCAATAAAAATAAAAAGGGTACAATTTCCTACAATTACTTTAAGAAAACATATGTTCAAACACAGCAGGCATTTCTTCTTGCCAATATTTCCATGTATGATTCCCTTCTTCAATCTCTCTATAACGATAAGATGTGACCTTATCCTGTAATATAGTGGATAATTTTTGATTCGGTATAAGAAAATCTACATAACCATCATCTGTAGTAAGTACATCTGTTTCTTTTAACCCAATGGAGTGATAGATTTTAAGTGTACTTGTGGTTAGGTTGCTAGCTGCTTTGAGTACATGTTCATCAATAAGTGGTGATTGTAAAACAATCTTTTTAAAGATGTCAGGGTATTCAATTGCTGTCATCAAAGCGATTGTACCTGCCAGTGAATCTCCCATAAGGGAAAAAATTGTACCTAAAGGATTGATAGGAAGCGTCTCTTTCATCAGGGGTACGACCTCTTCCGTCAAAAACTGTTTATATGCTTCAAATTGTTCCCCTTCTGGATGATACTTTTTTAAGCGATCTTGCCGATCAATATAGTGAATACCTACGAATACTGTGTTTACGAGTCCGTAATCATCATGCATACGGTCACTGATCGTAGCAACTCGTCCCATTTGATAATAGTCATTACCATCTTGCATCACGACAATTTGACTTTCATAGAGGGAATCAAATTGTTCCGGTTCATAGATTTTCAACACCATTTTATCCTGTAAATAAGAACTATCTATCTCTTTATCATACATGTTTCCCTTTCTCGCCATGAATTACACTCCCTTTATTTTTATCATTAAATTCACTCAAATAATTGATAATATTGTTGTTTATTATTCATTAATGTGTGGTGATTTCCACTTTCAATGATCTCACCATTTTCTAGTAAAATGATATTATCAGCTTGCTGGATTGTATTAAGACGATGAGCAATGACGAAACTCGTTCGATTTTTCATCAATCGCTTCAATCCTGTTTGAATTTTTAATTCTGTCATCGTATCAATATTACTAGTAGCTTCATCTAAAATTAAAATAGATGGATTGACAATCATTGCTCTTGCAATGGTTAATAATTGTTTCTGACCTTGACTAATACTACTACCGTCCTGATCTAGCATGGTATCATATCCTTCGGGTAATCGCATAATGAAGTCATGTGCATTTGCCTGTTTTGCAGCATCAACGACAGCTTCATTTGTTGCATCTAAACGTCCATAACGAATGTTTTCTCTAACTGTATCTTGAAATAAGAATGTATCTTGTAGCACGAAGGCCATATGACTACGTAAACTTGAGCGTTTAATATCTTTAATATCAATCCCATCAAGCGTAATTTTACCTTGATCATAATTATAGAACCGAGAGATTAAATTAATAATAGTTGTTTTACCTGCACCAGTATGGCCAACAAAAGCAACCATTTCTCCTGGCTTTGCATCAAAAGTAATCTTTTTTAATACGGGTGAATCACCATAAGAGAATGATACGTTATCAAAAACGACATGTCCATTCGTATGATCGAGCTCACTTGTTTCTGTTTCGTCTAATTCTTCCACATCTTCGTCTAAGATGGAGAATACACGTTCAGCACCAGCTACGGCAGAAAGCAATATATTAAACTGGTTGGATAATTCATTTAAAGGACGCGTAAATTGCCGTGCATACTCTGTGAAAATGACAATCACTCCAATCGTTATATGGCCATTAATTGCTAATATTCCTCCAAAAAAGGCAATGAGTGTAAAACTTAGGAAGTTTAATGTGTTCATTACCTTAGGAATAAAACCCGCAATCGTTTGAGCCCAAAAATTCGATTTTTGTAACTGATTATTTCGTTCTTCAAACTCTCTCATAACTCTATCTTCTTGGGAGAATATTTTCACAACTTGTTGACCGGAAAGAGTTTCCTCTACATAACCATTAAGTTCTCCTATATCATGTTGTTGTATTTTATATAATGGACCAGTCCGTTTCGTTATCCAACGCATTCCAATCAGTAATAGGGGCACAATGATCATCGTAATTGCAGTTAACAGTGGACTTAAAAACAACATGACAGATAATGTACCGACGATTGTAATGATACTGGCGAATATTTGAATGACGGATTCGTTTAAAGTGTTATTAATATTGTCAATATCATTTGTAACACGGCTCATGAGTTCACCCTGTTGTCTCTTATCATAAAAGCTAATAGATAATTGGTGAAACTGCTCAAATAGTTGTTTTCGTAAAGTAAATACAGTGTTTTGGGCGATACCAACCATCCAAAAGTTTTGTAGAAAAATAGATATCGAATGCCCGATATAGATAAGCACCAACCAAATAATGAGTGTGACAAGACCTGC
>JAPFCO010000452.1 GCA_026169505.1 Pseudogracilibacillus sp. | reverse complement strand
CCTGAAAACACAAATATTGTTACAATACCTCATATGAGAGATTTATTTCAATGCCAGGTAGGCTTATCTGATCACACAATAGGCCATGGAGTAGCGGTTGCAAGTGTTGCACTTGGCGCTACGATAATTGAAAAGCATTTTACTTTATCAAGAGCTGATGGTGGAGTGGATGCTAGTTTTTCTGCTGAACCAGAAGAGATGAAAGGCTTAGTAATGGAAACGAAAAGGGCATGGCAATCACTTGGGAATATTCATTATGGTTCAACAAAAGCAGAAGAAAAATCGAAACAATATCGACGTTCTTTATATATAATACAAGATGTAAAAGCGGGTGACATATTAACGGAGGAGAATTTAGGAGCAATCAGACCTGGTTATGGTCTTCCACCAAAGTACTATGATATTTTAATCGGTAAAAAAGTAAACTCCGATTTGAATAAAGGAACCCCTGTCACTTGGGATATTATATGACTATACGACGACTACGAGTGAACCTCACTATCTTTATCGCAAATGATTCACAACTTCAATGGAAAGTTATCGCAAATGTATGATAAAACATATCCCAAGGCCTTAGATGGACCTTGGGATATATTTTCTATTCATTCTCCCTTTCAAAAAAACCTCACATCACAACTATCATCTAATTTCAAACAGATTTTTACCAACTTTTTTTATCATCAATCGACTTTGGTAACCTTCAATCTTATCTAACTTTTGATAAAAATTCACTATTTCTTCTCTACTTAGAAAAGGGAAAAAGTGTTTTACGTTTTTATTCTCTTTTAAATATAAATTGTGACTTTGTGTTGCTATTGTTTTATGGACACGGGGGGATGTAATGTTATTTAGCAGGCTTAGAATGGTTTCATATGAAAATGAATTTTTTGACCATTCACAGTATTTCATCAAATATTGTTCGCTTTGTTTGCTATCCTTATATATGTCGTGCTTAGATTTATTTATAATTTCTTCTATTAAAGTGGTAATCTCATTACTATTTGTTGCTATTAACCCTAATTTATTTGGTAGTTTCACATCGAATGCTGCTGACGAAAAAGGCATGTAAGTAATGGTTGGTACCCCAAGCAGAAAAGCTTCAATACTAGTTGTACATCCATTGTGAATAACTACTTTAGCAGCCATGAGCCACTTAATAATATTGCCTTCATGGATAACGTGTATATGATCAAAAGAGGAAAATTCTCTCCGATAAGACTCAAAGTTTTCGCCCGGATGTGGTCTTATAACGATGTTCGTAGATGGATAAAGCTCGGCCAAAGATGTAATCATTCCTAGGAAACTGTGATATAATTTTTTTATATACTTTGATTGTTCATCATTTTCTTTTTTACCTAGTAAAGAATTATATCTTGAAAATCTAGTATTAATTAAAATAAAATCACCGAATTTCTTCCTTAGATGTGCAGCGTTATCTTTGTATAGTGAATTAAATTTAGGTTTTAAAATATCTAGTCGAGGGTTTCCAGTAATATGGCACTTATGCTTGGAATTTTGGTGTGTTCCTGTAATGACTTCTTTTTGAAAATATCCCCAACAGTATTCCTGGGACACTAAGTTAAGTGTTTCCGACTGCATTCGGTCATACATATATTGAGAAGGATTATTGATAATTAATCCTTCCTCATCTAATTCTACTATAGAATGTCCGTTCTTTTTCGCCTTTGATATAATTCTTTTCCTATAACTTTGCGGATAGCCTTTTGAAAAGAAAATACCTGGTGGATATTTTTCCGCCGCTAGTTCTACCATCTTGTGCTCGCCTAAGATAACATGGTAGCCCTCCTTTACCGCATAATATGCTAGAAGTAATTTTGCATCTAATTCCCTTACCTTAACTTCTATAGGTAAGTATAACCAACCTTTTGCTTGGATCATTTCTGACACCTCTTCTATCAATTGCTAGGCTACTGAATAACTTCTTTTTATGTCCATTGTTTAATGAGATTCGCATCCTGAATAAACTCCGTATTACTTCCTTATTTCCTTCAGAGTATGGATTATTTCTTCAAAAGACTTTTGATTATCCTCTATTAGAAGGTCTAAATACTCTTCAATTTCAACTAGATTACTTTGTCTATCTTCATGTTGATTTTCATGATTGTAATGGGCATTATCAATTTTTATGAGAGAATGTGCAAGTAATATATTAATTAAATTGGTTTCTGAAAAGATAAAATGATTATTTTGTTTCAGTTCTTTATTCTTCCATTCTTCAAAGTTTCTTTCCATATAATCCTGCATCAATTCTTGAAATATTGATGGGTGATCATCTTGATTATTCATTCGTGTCCTCCTCATCTACTTGGCCGCTCACATTAATCTGGTTAAGAGCGCTAATACCTTCTTTTAATTCGTCACCATATACAAAACCTAAAACACTACCTGTATAGGAGGACTCGGGAGACCATTTTATCTGAAAATCCGAAAATGAAAGTGTTTCTAATGGATTTAGTTCTTGAAGATTATTTGGTTTTAACCAGTATTCTTGTTTATCTTTGGGATCATTTATTCTTTCCCAAGTATCTACTAAGTTTATTTTTTGCTTTGAATCTTTATATACATATTTTCCTGAAAATTCGAAAGAGGAGTTTGAGGACAGTTTTATACAAATATATGGGTTTTGAAGTGGTTTCGCACCGTTATTATACATATGAAATGAACCTAGGCAGAAATTGTCATTAACACGCATATGGGATATATTGAACGAATATGTAAAATAACAAATTATTTGTAAACTTTTGGATACCTTGATTTCTTGCACTAATGAATTTATTTCCTTAAGGAAAGAGATATTCATATCATTCCATTTTGCTATTTTTCGCTTTACTACATCCATCTAATTCACCTCCATAGAAAATAAAGAGAGGAATAGTTCCTCTCCTTAAATCTATGTTGTCATGTTATTCGGTATTACTACTACCAGCGGCAACATTATTCGATGGGAACACTACAGGACACTGAGGTGGATTGATAGGCGCTGGACATGGAGGGATTGGGAGAATATCCCTTGGTGTACAGAAGTCAGCTACAATCTCAAGTGTGACATCAAAAGTTGATTGAATACTTTGGCATAGACGTACACTTACAGTTACATCAAGTACATCGGGAGTAGCAGTCGTTGTAGTATCACAAGTAGCTGTACATACAAAGCAATCTAAATCTGTG
>JAPFCO010000505.1 GCA_026169505.1 Pseudogracilibacillus sp. | reverse complement strand
TGCATCGAGAATGACTAGTATCCAACCAATCGAATTAGAAGAAACAAGTACAAGATTATTAGAAGAGGATATTCCATATTTAGAAGATTTAGGTTTTACTCCGGAATCAATGGAGACTTTTTATATAAGTGATTTTGTGCGTTTCTATAAAGAAAAGACGATTGGAAAATCCGATACTACACTCCGGAAATACCGTAATAGTTTATTTGATTTACGTGAATTATTAGAGCAATCTCCTGCAGAAGATTGGGATGAATGTGACCAGTCATTTTGGTCAGACTTAGTAACAAATAAATACGGTGAATTGAATCCAGATCATAGTAAGACTGAAAGAGCAAATTTCATGAGTGTCTTAAAAACTTTTTTACCTTGGATTGACCATATCCATGAAACAGATTATTTTACCGAAGTACATCGCTCACTTTAATGTAGAGCCAAAAACAGATGGAAATAAATACAATTCCATCTGTTTTTATATTGCGATTAATTTTGTATAGATGCTCTTATCCATTTGTGAATTAGAAAATCACCGATCAATCAGTTATAATATAGAAACGACATGAATTATTTGTGTAGCCTATTATAGAAGGAATGAAGCGAATGTTAACTTTAGAACATATTGCAAAATCTTATGGGGAAAAAGTTCTTTTTGAAGAGATAAATGTTTTCATTGAAAAAAATGATCGGATTGGTTTAATTGGTGTGAATGGAACTGGAAAATCTACTTTACTCAAAGTTATCGCCGGAATCGAAACACCTGATGAAGGAAATATCGACCATCCGAAAGCATATCAAATTGAATATTTGAATCAAAACCCACAATTTGACCAGGCAATATCGATTTTACATTATGTATTTAGTGGAGATGCGATTATTATGCAAGTACTACGCGATTATGAGCAAGCACTTGTCCAACTTGAACATGATCCGGCTAATGAAGTACATCAAAAACGATTGTTAGACATCCAACAATTAATGGATAAACATGATGCATGGGAAGCAAGTACAGTTGCTAAAACAATTTTAACAAAAATGGGGATTATTGACTTCTCTCAACACATTACTTCTTTATCTGGTGGTCAGCAAAAGCGAGTAGCAATTGCGAAAGCACTCATTCAACCTGCTGACTTACTTATTTTAGATGAGCCGACAAACCATTTAGATAATGACACCATCATCTGGTTAGAAAAGCATTTAACGACTTATCCTGGCGCCCTTTTACTCGTTACACATGACCGCTACTTTCTCAATCATGTAACAAATACAATATTCGAACTTGATCATGGTGCACTCTATAAATATGAAGGTAATTATAAAGTCTTCTTAGAGAAAAAAGTGGAACGTGAAGAATTAGAACTTCGTTTACAACAAAAACATGATAACACACTAAGAAGAGAGCTTGCTTGGTTGCAACGTGGTGCTCGTGCACGCTCTACAAAACAACGAGCAAGAATCGAGCGCATTGACACATTGAAAGAAAAAAGCTTTCACATAGATAATGATAATGTTGATATCCAAGTTGGATCACAACGTTTGGGGAAACAAGTCATCGAACTGCGATCCGTTAGTAAAACAATTGCGAACAAGCCACTAATCAGGCAACTTGACCAGTTAATTACACCCGGAGATAGAATCGGTATTATCGGACCTAACGGAGCTGGAAAAACAACCTTGCTCGAATTAATCGCTGGCCGTATGACACCTGACACAGGAACGGTTCTAACTGGAGAAACGGTGAAAATCGGTTATTATACACAAGGTGAAGAAGACCTTAATGACGATATGCGTATTATTGAATACATCAAAAAAGTAGCTGAAGTAATTGAAACGAAAGACGGAACAATTATTACGGCAGAGCAAATGTTGGAACGTTTTTTATTTTCTCGTGCAAAGCAGTGGTCTTATATTGGACAATTATCTGGTGGAGAAAAGCGTCGCCTTTATTTATTGAAGATTTTAATGCAAGAACCGAATGTACTCTTACTTGATGAACCGACCAACGATTTAGACATTCAAACATTAAGTATTTTAGAAGAATATATTGAATACTTCCCTGGGGTTGTTCTCACCGTATCGCATGATCGTTATTTCTTAGATCAAGTTGTCGATGTACTCCTGATCTTTGATGGCAATGGTGGTATCGATCATATGTATGGGAACTACAGTGATTATAGTAATCACAGAGCGGAAAAGGAAATTACTATTTCAGAAAAAAACACTTCTAAAAAGCAGGAGCAACAACCAAAAGCAAAAACAAAATTATCTTATCACGAACAAAAAGAATGGGACACAATTGAAGATGATATCACACAATTAGAAGAGAAAATCACTGCACTTGAAATAGAAATTACGGAACAAGGTAGTGACATTGAAAAAGTACAAGTCCTGTATGAAGAACAGCAAAAACTAGAAGAAACACTTGAAGAAAAAATGGAACGTTGGGAAGAATTATCTTTATTAATCGAAAGTTTCCAGTAACTAATATAATAAAAAATTGGCTCCTTCTTTCTATATAAGGAAGCCAATTTTATTATCATTCAGTCGAATCAAGTGAACGGATCACTAAATTAATAAAAGTCTATTAACATCAATACTTTTACTATAACGACATTTATTTAACGCATTTAAATCAAACGGAAAAATGCAATGGACATGTAATTATTCTATACTTACTAGTAATTTGGATTACCTAGTTTTAAGAAGGATTGATTTTTTATGGGGCTATTAGATAAACTACAAACTTTTATTATATTATTTGCTGTTGGTTTAGGTCTCTTATTAGGACAAGTAAACATAGTTGAACAATATGCGGAAAATCTAATTACTCCATTTCTCTTGTGCATGCTATATGGGTTATTTTTAACGATTCCATTGCAACAATTAAAAAAAGCCTTTTCAAATATTAAATTTCTAGGGTCGAACACGATCATTAATTTTATATGGACACCAGTACTAGCTTGGGGGTTAGGTTCCATTTTCTTATCTGATTATCCTGCTTTATGGATTGGTTTTATCATGCTTATGGTGACACCTTGTACAGATTGGTATCTAGCGTTTACGCGTATAGCAAAAGGAAATGTATCTCTTTCAACATCTGTTTTACCCATTAATTTAATTTTACAAGTCATACTTTTACCAGTATATTTGTTAATATTTGCTGGGACTATTGAATCGATACCCATGTCAACGCTTAAAGAAAGTATAGTAATTGTATTAGTTATTCCATTTATACTTGCTCATCTTACACAATTCTTATTAAGAAAAAAATCTATTTTAAACAACAAGATTATTCCCTTTTTCGCCAATGCACAAATTTTCTTTTTATTATTAGCTATCATGGCAATGTTTGCTTCCCAAGGTTCTTACTTACTTGAAAACCTAGAAGTCATTTACATCTTAATTATTCCAGTTTTATCATTTTTTGTTATTAACTATATAGTAGGACGCTTAGTTGGAAGGTTTTTACAATTTCCCTATGAAGATTCGGTTAGCTTAAATATGACAATTATTGCTAGGAATTCACCAGTGTCTTTGGCTATAGCTGTGACAGCGTTTCCTGATCAACCTCTTATTGCTTTAGCTTTAGTTATTGGACCGTTAATTGAATTACCTATACTTGCCGTAGTTTCGCAAACATTACTTATCACAAGAAAAAGGAGGAAGAATAAAGACTATCCTATATAATCTAGGATAGTCTTTATTCAATCTAACAATCAGGCCCTTTTACATAAGATTAAAGCGAATACAGTTCTATTATTTTGTCTATGGGTAATTTACTCGGATCACTCATATCAACAAAATAAGGCAACTGCCATTTTTGAGTTTTCATTGCTTGCTTACTAGTCGGTTTATCCCAGCTAGAATAAACTCTTATTGCCATTTTTCCCTTTGTTGAACTGGACCTAAGAATATTCTGTTTGAAAAGAATATCTTTTGGAAAAATAAATTGTCCAAACTTACTATCATGTTGAAAAGCAGTTATAACCAATAAATCGGGTGCTTCCTCATATGTAAAGGGTTGGTTTTTATTATTTTCATCTTTTTCCCAAAATGCAACAAACTGCCCTCCTTTGGTAGGGGTTATATTTGCAACTCTGAAACGAACTGTTCTCGAAGATAATCGAAATGTGCCAGCACCGTACTTAGAATTTTGTATTTCTTCTTGAACCGACTATACAGTTAGGTCATTTGGCTCGTAAATCAATTTATTAACATAATGTAATGTTGTATAAAAATCATTCATTTTTCCATCCCTCAATTTTCCAACAATCTGCCTCGATTCGCGAACAGTGATCGCTATATATTACTAGGAAACTACCATTAAGATTATAATTTTCATAGTCATCCCAAATGTACACCGAGTTACCAGTATAGTTATGATCATTTAGAAAACCGTTCGTTGCCAAATAGTCTACAGCACCACATATAGCAACTATGGGAATATTGTTTTGAAATGTTGTTTTGTTTAACTGTAAAAGCTTCTCATTAACATTACTCCATGAATTTCCACCAATATAAAGTAAATGGAAAAGAACGTTTCAAAATACCCATCTTCTTCTAGCGTGGATAAAGCATGTAGATCGCAGATATATCACTCTATTTTTTTGCAATGTCTTCTGTTACATTCAGAAATTCATCCACATCGGCAACCATTAATTCGATTCCTGCTACCCAGAAGTCTTCTTTCGTAATATCGACGTTTAAATGTTTTTTCGCTAATGCTTCTACTTCCATTGAGCCGGTGTCTTGTAGAAGTGCAATATACTTTTCTTCAAATCCTTCTGGCTGTTTCATATACTCCGCATAAACCCCTAAACTAAATAAATAACCAAATGTGTACGGAAAATTATAAAACGGAACACTATCAATAAAGAAATGGAGTTTACTAGACCAGAAATGTGGATGATAGCTTTCTAAGCTGTCCCCATATGACTCTTTTTGTGCTGCTTCCATCAACTCATTTAACCTTGTTTCGGAAACAACTCCTTCGGCACGTTCTGTGTAAAATGCATCTTCAAATAAAAATCGTGCATGGATATTTAAAAACATTGCTGTTGCACCTTCTAGCTTTGAGCCTAATAAAGATATTTTCTCTTCTGTCGATGCAGCATTTGTAACTGTTGCATTATTAATAATTGTTTCTGCGAATGTACTCGCTGTTTCCGCCACATTCATCGCATAACGGCGATTGACATATGGCACGTCTTTCATTACATGACTATGAAAAGCATGGCCCAATTCATGAGCAAGCGTACTCGTATCACTTGGCGAACCAGTGAACGTCATAAAGATACGTGATTCTTCAAACTCTGGTAAGGAAGTACAGTAGCCACCCGGACGTTTATTCGGACGGTTTTCTGCTTCCACCCAACGATTTTCTAATGCATGTTTCGTAAAGGCAGTTAACTTTGGTCCAAATGATTCGAAATGTTCGAGAACAAAATCGCATGCTTCACCGTACGTAAATGTCGTCGGCTCAAAATCTCCTAATGCAATTGGAGCATCGACATCTTGCCAGCCTAATCGGTCCATTTCAAGTAAGGTAGCTTTTCGTTGTAAATAATCCAAAAACGGTTGCTTGTTTTTTGCAACAGCACCCCACATCGCATCAAGCGTACCTTTTGTCATTCGATTATATTCGAGTGGTTCCACTAAATGATGGTGACGATCATGGGCTTTTTGTAATGTCAGTCGATATCCTGCAAGATGATTGATTGTATCTGTGAAAATCGGTGCATAGTTAGCCCAAGCTACCTCCCAATTTTCAAAGATTTGTTTCCGCACTTCCGGGTCTGGGTCCGCATACATCTGGTTCATCGCCTGACCAACTGATAATTCAGTCGTCTTGCCTATTTTATCTGTAAATGGAATGGTCATGATGGAGACGACAGTGTCATATAAATCACTCCACCCCGCTAGTCCATCTTGATTTAAATCAGCAATCAGTTTTTCTTCTGCTTCGGATAAAAGTCGTTTCCCCTGATCACGTATTTCATTTAATCGAAAAGCTAATGGCTTCACTACTTCATTAGCTAGTAATGCTTCCCAGTTATTATTAGAAATAGCTACGAGTTTCTTCGTAAATGTATTCGATAATTTCTGCATCTCACTATTTATCTTCATCACTTGACCCATCACAACATTCGCATGTTCATCATTCATGTATGCATCATGCCACATTTTAATAAAAGTAGCAGACTGCCCTAATCCCTTTCCAATCGTTTCTCGCTGTTGTAATAATGTAAGGAAGGTTTCTAATGGCATATCCCCTTTCCCATCTAACGTACTCAACGTTTCTTCATATGCTTTCATTTCTGCTTGAATCGTTTTCACCTTTTCTTGTAAAGCAGGTGATTTCGTACCTCCTGAAAAAATGCCTTCTAAATCCCAAGTATCTTCATATTTCATTCGACTTCACTCTCCTTATGTACATCTTAACTTTGTTCCGTTCGATTTGAAAATAATTACTAGATACACTATGAGCAAGGACCTATTGTCTATTTAATTAAAGACAGGTATGGTAATTAATAGGTATAGTTGAATCGATTTCATCATTACTATAGAAAGCTGCGACGTTACAATATGTAGTTAAGAAAGTCACTACAAAACTACATATTGTAGCATTGTGGCGGTCAATTCGAATTATGAAATTGATTAAGTTACATAAATAGAACAGATGATAAATAATGTTTAAAAGCAAGGAGGATTTTAAATGAAATAAAATTTTGAAGCATCATTCGAACAAATAGAGCCTGCAATAAGTGAATCGTTTGTGAAAAATTTATTAGATACAGCTAAAAATTTTAAAGGATTAAAACTCATCGCATTTTTCATCTTATTTGTTATTGCTGGTAGTTATGCATTATTCGGGGGTTCTATTTATGTGGAGAATCGTATGGATGAAGCTGTTGGTGGGTTAGATGTACATAACGAGTTTATCCCACTGTTTTCAAGCCTCTGGTATGTCCATCTACAAATACTACCTATGCTCATTGGAATTTTCATGCTTTTCTTTAGCTTACTTGCATTGAAGCTCCTACAATTATTCGTTAATCCATTCCCTTTACAGTTATTATATGCGGGGCTTTTCATCTTTACATTCGTTTACTCTTTTCATATCGGTTACCACAACATAAAAGTGATGGTTTTTGGCAAAGCAAAACAACGTCCTTTTCTAGTAGAATGGACGAGTCGGAACAGTAAACGTATTCTTTCTGTTTTCGCTGTCCTAGGTAGCTTATATTTTGCAGCGAAAGCAGTCTGGCCGAATACAGCAAATATGGAACAACGTATTATAGGCTCTATGGCAGACTTTTCACCTCTGCTTGTTGTACTAAGTAATTTTGCTATTCTTTATTATATCAGTACGTCGTTTCGTGGTTATTATGTGCATAGATATTCCGAACAATTCCGTTACAAATACGAATATGACCCATTACAATAGTATGGACGCAAATATAAGGGATAAACTTTCAGACAACTTCGTAAAGTATTGATACATCATTTTTTTAAATAATCATTGTATGATTGATAGTCGAAAAAACATTATGTTAAAATGAGTAAAGATTATAATTATAATGACTGATGCTATTCAATTAGTTGATGAATAAAGGGGAGAATATAATGCTAACAGAAAAGATTCATATTGCCGTCCCGACAGCTTTTTTCGAGGATGAGTCGCTTAATATTCAAGGAACAATCAGCCATATAAACAACTTGTATAAACAAAGAGTGAAATCTGTTCTTGTTTCTGGAACTACTGGAGAACAGCATAGTCTAAATCTTCAAGAGAAAATTGAATTAATAAACGCTTTAGAACTAGAAGATGAGCTCGTGAATAATATGGAAATAATATTTGGTGTATCTTCCACTAGACAGAAAGAGGCGGAGGAATTAGCTAAAACCCTTCGTAATACAAGACTATCTGGTATGATGCTTGGGTATCCACCATATGTTATACCGACACAAGAAGAAGCATTAGTTTACTCAAAAAGAATCATACATCTAAGTGGTAAGCCTACTATCTTATATAACAACCCAAAAAGAACCGGATTTGATTTATCAGAAAAAAGTTTGATTCAGTTAAGTAAGCTAGATTTAGTGGTTGGAATAAAAGATGCTGGTAATAAAGTAAAAGTTGAAAGAATTAAAAACGGTATACAGAAAAATAATTTATATTTCTATGCTGGTGGAGAAGTAGGATTAGAAGAAAAAGTATCCTATGGATATGATCGTCTCTCTTCCATAGCTGGAAATGTTTCCCCGATGGAAATTAGTCATTGGTTTCAAACAATGCTTATGAAGCAAAAAGTAAGTGAACAAGAAATCAAAAAAATAGCGAATATTTTGCAACAAGTATATCAAGGAAATGCTATTGTGAATTTAAAAAAAATCATTAATCGTAAATATATTCCAATGGGGAATTGCAGGAGTCCTATTGGAAATATTGTAGACTGATTACTAAAATATTCATCTCATCATGTAATATGTAGGTCGCAGCTTCTGAACACTTTTAACTTTCTGCGTTTAAAGTTTGTTCAACTAACAGGCCATTTTATCGCATATAAACGGAGGGGTAATGTGGGATGAAAAGAACATACAAGGCAGTAGCAATCATTGTTTTACTAACTATTTCTGGATGCTCCAATTCAATTAATGGAAATGATGAAGAACCTACTGATATTGAAACAGCAAGTTTCTATTTTACAGGAACAATCAAAGATATTTATGGTGACACAGCGCTTGTCGATGGTACGAGGGGAAAAATACTTGTTTCTCTCTCAGTCAATAACGATGAAATATTTCACATAGGAGATAAGGTAAAGGTAGGATATAATGGCACTATAATGGAATCAAGCCCTGCACAAATTAAAACGCTTTCCGTTGAATTAGTTGATAAGTAGTTAATTATCAGTACGAGACTCGGTTTTCAATTAACGGGCGCAATTGCTCCACTAAAAGGAGCAATTATTGAAAAAGGATTTGCGCCTATTCAGTAATAAAGCCAGATCTTAAAAAGAATTTAGGAGGTACCAATGTATCCGTACGACTCTTTTGAAACAGCAGGAGCATTCACATTATTATGACCAATCTTTGTCACGTTTATAATTGCAGCAATACTTATGTTTTTTATTATTATTTTAGCAAAATTAAGAAGAAAAGTGACAAACAGTTTATCGGTGATGAAATTGGTTCAGAAGGAGATAAAGTTACTACATATATGTTTTTGGTAATCTTAATCTTCGGTTTCCTTAATCCTATTATCTATTATATGAAGCGCAATAAAAAGGTAGTATTAAAAGGTTAATCCCCCACTATAGATAACTAGCGGAAAAAAGATAAGTAATTTCCAAAACAGCTCGTAAATCCTATATAAAGATTAGGCTGGAATCGAGAATGATGAGAGTTAGTACGAAAAAGATTAGAAATAGAAGAGAAAAAAGCGTAGAGAAATGACAATTCTGTTCAGCTAACAAGCCCAGTTATAATCGATGTATTATGTTTGAATTGGATTATTTTACATAATAGAAGGCATGAGTTGAAATGTTAGTGTTTAGTGCACCTTTTTGGTTTACATTTATAATTGTATTAATCATAGTATTCATAATTAATTATATTTCCCAAACCTATCTGATAAAGAAAACCGATCATAAAATAGGTTGGAATTCAATTGCAATTCTTTCTGTTCAAAGTTTGATGATAGCTATAGTATTAACTTTTATTTTCTAAAGCAAAATGGCTGGTTGACCTTATAATACGATTGGCTGCTATTGTCGTATAATATTGTTACAGAATAGATGCCGTATATTCGCTAGGCAACAATTAAAACGAAATTTAATTCTTAGAAAGATGGTGTCTACTTGCTGAAACATGCAACATCCAACAGGATATTTTATATTTTATTTATTATTGCATTACTAACAATAACCGGTTGCACTAATTCACCCGACACAGAAGAGGTAAAAGTGGAGGAAACTAAAAATCCTAATGCTGCAGAAGTGCTTTCATTAGATCCCGAAGCTGATATTTTTCAGTATAATGGCATGATTTATCAGACAAACATTGACTGGGTGGAGGAAATGTCATTCACAAAAGATGAGCAGGTTGGCGAAATAAATGCAAGAAATGATCGTAATACAGATTTTGAAGATGAAATGTCGAATAAGCTACCTGTTGGTGCCATAATATTTACAACTAATGAAGAAGATGAAATACTTTTAGTCGTGAAGTCAAATGGGGAAACCTTGAAATACTATGCAATCGTTGAAGGATAGTCGATTAAATTGGATATTATATAAATTGAGAATTAATTCATTACAGAAATTTTAATTAGGAATTTTTGGCTATAACATCTGAAAATGATAGTTTATAATTACGGGAATCACATTGAACGTAGCAGTCTTATTAGTTGCTACCTTTTTTTGGTAGCAATAGGACTTAGTGAACTTAAAAGTAATTATTAGAGATATGATCGATTGTTTAAAAATGTAGTAAGTGATCGCAAGCAAAAAAGCTCAGACTAAATCTGAACTTTTTCATTTGCTAATTTCATTGTTAAAGCATTGTTGAAAAAGATGCTAAACCCGTTACCTTTTATATATAAGATCTATCCTTTGCCTACTATTTCGTTTTCAACCACGCGACAGACATTGTCCCATGACCGGCATGGACACCTGCAACAGGTACTAAAGTTTCAATTTTTACTTTTAATTGTTCATGCATATCTTCAATCTCTTCTTTCCATTTATGAGCGCGATCGATAACGCCTGCATGCATGACACAAATTTCATTTAATTGATATTTTTCTACCGCATCAGAAATAATTTGAAAGAAACGTCGTTCTGCACGTTTTTTTGTTCGAACTTTCTCTTTCACTACAACAGCACCATCATTAAATCCTAATATTAGATTTATATTTAATAAACTTGCAAACACTGCTTGTGATGTACTAACTCGTCCACTTCTTTTCATTTGTTCAAAACTAGATGGTAGTAAAAACATTTCCGCCTGATCTGGATATGTGCGCAGTTTTGCTACAATTTCTTCGTAAGTCTTTCCTTGCTCTTCTAATTCAATCCCGTTTTTAATCATTTTTCCTAACGCATATGCACCAATTTTTGAATCAATAACTTCAACTGGAAATCCTGTTTGCTCTGAAGCAATAATAGAACTTTCATACGTGCCTGTTAATGCTTTTGAAGCATGAATTGCAATACCATAATCATACTTTTCTTTTAATTCTTCATAAAGATCGATAAACTCACCAAATGCTGGCTGACTTGTTGTAGCACCTTCACCGTGTTCCTGTAGTTTCTCATAAACCTGCTCTTTTGAAATTTCGATATCTTCTTTATATGATACTCCATTAATAATTACGCTCAGTGGAAGTACATAAATATCGTGTTCCTTAATAAATTCCTCGGACAGACCACATGTACTATCTGTAATCCAAGCAAATTTTTGCATTTTAATTCCCCTTAGTGAACCGTAATATTTTATAATCTCTATCTCTAATATATATATGTTCCCTTGAATATGCAATTACTAGGTTGTTATGTAGCAACCATTTACTACATTAATTGTATCTGCTCTTATCCGATTGGTTCAATCTAAATGACTTTTATTATATACTTGAAAGCTCTCCTATGTTATGATTACATAGCTAAATAATAAATTAATTTTTATTTTAATTTAAGAGACAGGAATGAAGATAGATGAAAGATGATAATGAACCAAAGAAATATGAATTTTTAGCAGATGATCCAAAAGTAAAAGTCATGCCGATTATGCTTTCTTTAATTATCGGTACTTTTTTTGCAGTATTAAACGAAACATTATTAAATATTGCACTTACGTCATTGATGAAGGAATTTAATATTACCTTACCGACCGTGCAATGGATGGCAACAGGTTTCATGTTGGTCATGGCAGTTGTTATACCGATATCAGCTATATTATTACAATGGTTTACAACAAGAAAATTGTTTTTAGGAACGATGATTATATTTACAATTGGAACGACAATTTGTGCCTTAGCTCCTAATTTTCCAATTTTATTAGTTGGTCGCTTCACCCAAGCAGTTGGAACTGGACTTTTAATGCCGATTATTTTCAATGTGTTTTTACTCATCTATCCACCGCATAAACGCGGGAAAATAATGGGTATCATCGGCCTTGTTATTATGTTTGCACCAGCTATCGGCCCTACATTATCTGGAGTCATCGTCGAATATTTAGGATGGCGTTATCTCTTTATTATCGTGATTCCTTTCGCTTTATTTTCAATTGTATTTGCTTATAAATATTTAATCAATGTTTCCGAAGTAACAAAACCAAAAATTGATCTATTGTCTATTGGTTTGTCTACGATCGGATTTGGGGCAATTGTTTATGGGTTTAGTTCTGCGGGAGAAAGTGATGCTGGCTTTTTCAGTCCCAAAGTTTATCTCACAATAATAGTGGGAGTCATTAGTATTGTACTGTTTTCTATTAGACAGTTTAAACTGAAAGATCCTGTAATGGATTTGAGAGTATTTAAATATCCAATGTATACACATGCTGTTTTTATGTTTTTAATTATTATTATGGCAATGTTTGCATCCGAAATAATCTTACCTATTTTCATGCAAGGATCATTAGCTTTATCTGCTGCCACCGCTGGACTAATCCTGTTACCTGGGAGCCTCCTAAATGGAGCAATGTCTCCTTTCATGGGACATCTCTTTGATAAATATGGGCCACGGGTCCTTATGATTCCAGCAACGATTGTACTAGCCGGAACGATGTTCATGATGAGTAGATTAACCGTCGATTCTTCCATTTGGATCATCATCATTGGCTACATCTTATTAATGCTGTCTGTTTCAGCTATCATGATGCCGGCGGAAACAAATGGATTAAACCAGCTACCTAAAAAGTTGTATCCCCATGGTACTGCAGTGATGACAACTTTACAGCCAGTTGCTGGAGCGATCGGTGTATCCGTCTTTATTAGTATTATGAACTCTAGGCAGCTTAATTTCTTGAATAATGCCAACCAGCCACAGCATCCTGACACAATCGATCAAGCGATGGTTGCAGGTGTTAGTCTTGTTTATTTAATTGCTTTTGTAATGGCTGTTATCGCCGTTGTCTTGGCCTTCTTTGTCTATCGTGCCAAACCAACTGACATGGAAGATACGCCTTAATATATACAGTGCACCATCTTTATTGGATTGTGCACTTTTTTTACTTTTAAAATATGAATGAATATTCATTTACTTTGTGGTATGCTACGTATTAACAAAATGAAATGGGAAGTGTGTGACGTATGTTTAAAAAAACAACCATTGAATTAGGAGAAATGTCTGCTGTACGATATGTACAAAGCTTTGTTTCATTCGGACCGGTAAAATTGAATGCTTATTGTTTTGAAGTCGATGGTATATTAATTGATTCTGGCTCACAGTCACTGTTAACAGATCTACAGCCATTCTTTGAGCAAGCAGATATTGATCAATTATTTCTTACGCACAATCATGAGGATCATACGGGTGGAGCGGCTTTCCTCCAGCAAAAATATGATATTCCAGTTTATATCAATGAAATGTCTGTTAATGACTGTAAGGAAGTTGCAAACTATCCACTATACCGAAAGTTCTTTTGGGGTAAAAGAAAGCCATTTGAAGCAAATCCGATAGGAAATTTTTTTTCATCACGTCAAGCTACTTGGGATGTGATTGATACCCCTGGTCATACAAAAGACCATCTCTCCTTTTTAAATAATGAAACCGGACAACTTTTTTCAGGCGACCTCTACGTACAACCGAAAACAAAAGTAATCATGCGAAACGAAGATATTCCGACAATCATTGCATCGCTTCAAAAAGTATTAGCGTATGACTTTGAGGAAATGTTTTGCTGTCATGCTGGATATGTTAAAGACGGTCGCAAAGCACTTACGAATAAACTCGAGTATTTAACATCGCTCCAGGAAGAAGTACTTCATCTTTATAAACAAGGTTGGAAAGAAAATGAAATCCGGAAAAAGATTTTTCCAAAAAAGTATCCCATCACCTATTTGTCATTCGGTGATTGGGATTCAAATCATCTGATTCGCTCCATCCTCCCGAAAGGTAGTGTATGACATCGAAAAGATGGACCTTTCCATTATTTAATTATCGCTCTTATCAAATGAAACACGCCTTGTAGATTAGTTTCATGGTTGTTTTTCATCCAAGCTTGCCTCACGATCGAATAGTCGGGCAAGTTTCGTTCACTCATTTAAATTCCCCATCAATCTCAATCTATTACATACATACAAATTACTAACTTATTCATTTACACAGCTGTTCTTGCATGAAATACAATTTCGACTAACGCAGTGTATTGTTGTGGATGCTTATACCGATATTCCAAACTAGCTTGAATAAACATATCTAGTTTTTTTATATGGTTTAAGGCGCTCGTATGTTACGGATAAAATTCTTCTTCATTGGATAGTTGGAGCAAAAATGGATAAAACCCGAACATTGCTACAAGAAGAGCTATGAGCAAAATAGCCCCAGCTCCGAGCGTTAAAGATGAAAATACATTCACGAGAAATATAATGGCAATCGGTATTATACTAAGTATCGATGTTTTTTTCTTAGAGTTAGCTGATTGATATTGTTTCATTCCACAATAGGGGCATTTCAAGCGAAACATATTTTTCACTGATTGGAACCATGTCCACGTTTGTTGGCAATTCTGACAAGTTGGCATTACGTCTTCCCTCCACTCATTATAGATTAGTGGAACTTTTTATAATATTTATTAGCTTTCTGCTAGTATTTGAAAAGTAACCCCAAATTGATCCGTCACATTAGCAAACGCCGTACTAAATGAGGTTGCTTGTAATGGCACACTTACTTCTCCATCTTCTTGCAAGACATCGTACACTTGTTTTGCGTTCTCGCTATCTTTTGCATGAATACAAATCGTCATATGATTGCCAAGATGAATAGCTGAGCCAGCTGAATCTGATAGAAGCAATTCTGTTTCACCAATATCTATTCTTGCATGTGCTACTTGATGTTTCACATGTTCTGGAACAGCTTCTGGCATATCTGCAAACGTACTAATCGTCGTTGCTTTCACCCCGAATGCTCTTTCATACAAATGAATAGCTTCTATCGCATTCCCCGGAAAAATCAAATAAGGACTCACTCGAAATGTCATTCATCTCACCTCTTCTCACCTTTTATTATTACAGTATCATCTGATTATTCCTATCGAAAAATACCTTACGTTTTTAATTATCTTCATTCTACCATATTTGTCACAGTTAAACTTTAGGTAAAATAAAACGTTACCTATAAATTATCTATTTCACTTTCTCATCGATATCCCTTACAATAAAAGAGTAGTACCTTTTTCAGAAATGAGGGATACAAGTGCAATGTGGTGCAAAATGTTTTCTAGTTGAACTTGAAATTGCTGGAGAGACAAAGACTGAATCTGTCATTGCGCGAACACCGATCACCGCGAGGAAAACGGTTCGAAATAAGTACGGCAAAACGGCCAAAATTATTTCTGTTATGAAAAAAATCGATTAGGAGTGAACAAAATGAATGAAGCACAATTAGATATAATTAAAAATAATCAAGGATTTATCGCGGCACTAGATCAAAGTGGGGGCAGTACACCAAAAGCATTAGCCGCTTATGGCGTAGCGGAAGATACTTATGATAATGAAGGGGAAATGTTTACATTAGTCCATGAGATGAGAACACGAATTATTACGTCACCAGCTTTCGATGCAAAGCATATTATTGGAGCTATTCTTTTTGAACAAACGATGGACAGTAAAATTGATGGATTATACACAGCTGAATTTTTAGCGGATAAAAAACAGATTGTCCCATTCTTAAAAGTCGATAAGGGCCTTGCTGATGAAGAAAATGGCGCACAATTAATGAAGCCAATGCCTGACTTAGATGAATTACTACAACGAGCGAAGGAACGTCATATATTTGGAACGAAAATGCGTTCTGTTATTAAAGGATTTAATGAAAATGCTATTTCAGCTGTCGTAAAACAACAATTTGATGTTGGAAAACAAATTATTACCGCGGGACTTGTACCAATTATCGAACCAGAAGTCGATATACATAGTCCAGAAAAAGAACAGATTGAAAACTTTTTAAAAGATGATATTCTCTCTCAGCTAAATAATCTAGCGGAAGACGAACTTGTCATGTTAAAATTAACAATACCTACAAAAGCAAATTTATATAAAGAACTGATTGATCATCCAAACGTTATTCGAGTTGTTGCCCTATCAGGTGGTTATCCAACAGATGAAGCAAACGAGAAGTTAGCAAAAAACGATGGATTAATCGCAAGTTTCTCAAGAGCATTAACGCAAGACCTACGCGTCGATCAAACGGACGACACGTTCAACGAAACGTTAAAAAATGCCGTACAATCCATTTATGACGCTTCCATTTAAATATAAAATAGGATGATTCTTTATTTAAACAAACGAATCTATTTCATCCTTACAAAAAACTACATCACTACATATTGTAGTGATGTGACGTTAAACTAGTATGATGAACTTGATAAAATCAAACCATAAAGTTGTCTTACATGAACATCATGTGAGACAACTTTATTTTTAATTACTATTTACATTTTCAATCACTTCTGCTCGTCTCAAAATAACTCCTTGATAGAGGTGACAAACTCATAGAAGAAATAGCCTGCAAATCCAATTAAAATGATACCAGCAATAATTGATACCCACTTGATCATCATACGGCTCATTACCCTTCTAGTGAGTGAAACAATTGTGAGCAAACCAATATCATGTAAGAGAATTCCTGTTAGAATACCAGTTCCAACGATTAAAAAGCTTGTAGGCTCGGCCGCATCATACGAGTCTGCAAGCACCGCACCGAATACTGAAATCCAAAAGATAAGATTCCCGGGAGACAGCGCCACAATCAGACCGTTTCGATAAGAAACTAAAAAAGCTGTCTTAGACTTTTCACCAACAGACGCAATATCTTGTTCGGAATGTTTGATCGAATCATATCCTAAAAACATTAAAAATCCGGCACCAATTAGCCACATCGGTGTTTGAATATAAGGTATCGCAAGAATAGGAGCAAGACCAATATATAAAGCAATAATGAGTAACAAATCAATAGTCATTCCACCTAAACCAACTGCCCAACCGTGCATAAAACCTTGTTGCAGCCCGCGCTTCGTCATCTCAATCGTAATCACACCTACCGGCATTGCGATCGCAAGACCAGCTAACACATAGACAAAAAACAAACTCAATTTAACCCCCACCCTTACGTTCTACAAAAATCAATCATTTGAGTCAATTTCATAATTGCTTAAATCGGCTACACTACTACCACATGTAGTTGGGAACGATTCAACTCAACTACAGGTGGTGGTAGTGTAGCGGTAAATCTGTATTATGAAATTGACTAATTTCTATACTCTATCTTATCATTCTACCATCTCTTATAATCTATAGATGGACTTTGATTGTTTAATAATAAATAAATAATTTAAAAACTTTACTGAAAAAGCTTTACTTTTCTGAATAAACAAACTATAATACATTTAAGGTTAAACTCTCAGAAGGATGAGGTCGGTAAAGAGATTATTTACAGGCGGATTCCAATAGGGACTTGCACAACCTTGACGGAAAATTTGCTCTACTGGCGTTAGGTAAACTCGTCGAGATTCAATCTTAAAAGATTTGGGTTTTGTTTTAAAAGAGTTACGCAAGACAGTAAGTGTTAAGTTTTTTGTATAAGTGCATTTGAATGAAGGCTGAATGTTTCTTATAATCGGCCTAGGTAAACTGTAATGACGGGTTGTTTCACTTTCGTCAGGCTCAACAGTTTTAAATGAATAATTAATTTTCCGTGTCTCCTTTTTATTGGGGAAGGAAAAAGCAAGATCCGGATTGATTGGATCTTGCTTTTTTCTCGCCCTAAACCGAATATCGGGCACCATTCTGACTACAATTAAGCAATATCAGAAGGCCAACACTCGCCACAGATAGCGAAATATATTCAGAATGCAAATTCCACATTCGAAAAAAATGTGAAAGTGCTAACCTTTTCAGTGCCCCTCTTTTACTCACATTTTTTATGTGATAAAAAATAATTCAATCATCAGGTTTCGCTTCAATCACATTTTACTTTGTAACATCATACTTTTTCATTCCATCTTCATTAGACAGATAAATAGCTGACTGATCTTCATTGAAAAACATAGAAGGTCTCACATCAGTTACTTTCTCTTCTGTTACTAATCTTGCAAGTGGATCATCTTCAGTCAAGTCCACAATATAGACGCTTAAGTTATATTCATTCTCTTCTACATTTCCGTCAACAATAGGAAGTATAAGGATACCATTATCTCCTACTTGCATTTGTTCTGTATCTAACTCAGAAAAGTACATCACATGTATGTCATCTTTACCGAATTCTAAACCCTTTATCTTAATTTCCTTCATGACACTTTTTTCAACATCTGCTCCATATAATTTTGTTAATAACATCGTTTCATCTTCTTCCCCAACTTCTTCGAAAGCATAGAAAAGCTTATAATATCCATCTTCCGAATATATACCATCTTCCAGTCCGATTTTGGATCCTTCTGCTTTAAGCTCATGGTACATATCATCATCTTCAATCGGCTCTTTCGGACTGACCTTTTCAATAGTTGCTCTATCATTCTTAATTTCTAGATTAGTTAAATCTAATACTTTAACTGTCCCATCATCAAGATGCCGTTGATTTATAGCAGCCCAATAATCATTCATCATTAGATAGTAAGAATCTCCGACTGTTTCAATATGATGTGGTGCAAATACATCATATGGATCTGTATCCTCTGTTTTTTCAATAAGATGCGCCTCTTTCTTTTCTACATCATAAACACTAATTTCATAATCATCTAGACGTCCTCGCCATGTTACAAAGCGGCCATCTTCAGACACTGTTAGTTCATCGGAGTGCAAATGATGCTCAGGTGCTGACTCTTCTGCATGAATAATTTCTTCCCCTTCAACGATGATCATATATTCATCAAAAGCTAATAATTTAATGTGACCATCTTTCGAAAAATCTGCAGCTAACACTTGATCATTAAAAGGCAATTGAATAGATCCGTCTTCCACTATCTCAATTTGTTCGCCAATATAAGCCGCCACATCCGAGCTTTCCTCAACTGTATTTTCTGCTTGTCCTCTATTTGTCTCCTCCTCTTTCTTTTCTGATGCTGCACAAGCAGTAAATAGTAAAAGTCCTGCAATCATTCCATATAACCAAATATTCTTCACATTGAGTTTTCCTCTCTTTATATGTATTTACATCAAATGTATAACCTGAATCAATTCCATAATTACGAAAAACAGCCATGACGCTACAATATGTAGTTAAGAAAGCTTCAACGAAACTACATATTGTAGCGTCGTGGCGATAAATCCGTATGATGAAATTGATTAAACCTATTATAACAAGACAATCATCCTAAATGGTGAAAACACTTACTATTTATTTTAATCATAGAACAATTACCTTATAACAAAGTCTTGCATGATAAAATTAAAAACTCCAACCCATTACAGAAGATAGCCTGCTTTGTGTTGGAATTAGTTCACTTATTTAAATTGATCTACATACTTTTTAGCTTCGACTAATGTTAAACCTAATGTTTCTCTTACGCGCTTTACTGCTGCTACGTCTTTACCTTCTTCCAATAAATCACGTACTTCGTTATCAATAGCTTCTGTGGAGACACCTACTTGTTTAGATATTTGCTGTAAAGAATGCTGTAACCCTTTGATACGTCCTTCTAATTTTCCTATCGTAACTATTACATAAACAATTGCTAATAATATAAGATATCCTATAAATTCACTTCCCAAAAAACCACTCCTAACCACTTACTATTTCTAGCACGCTACATTTAAAGCAACTCTCGTAACTCAGTAAATGCTTCAATCTTTTTATCATAATGATTGACTTCGCCAAACCCATAACTAGCAAAAATAAACGAAATTCCTGCATCAACGGAGGCTTTACGATCCCCCTCTGTATCCCCAACATATATTGGGCTAGAAAGTTCATTTCGTTCCATCACTAATTTAATATTTTCCCCTTTGGAAAGTCCAGTTCTTCCTGGATTCTCAAAATCCAGAAAATAATGGTCGAGTTTATGATACGTATAAAATGCTTCAATATATCCATCTTGACAATTACTAACGATGTACAACTTATATTTTGTCGCTAAATCTCGCAGCACTACTTCCACATCGTCATAAAGGATACCACCCTTTTCCTCCAGTACTAACTTTTCAAATCGATTACAATCTTTCATAAATGACTCATGCGCTTCTGCCGTTAGGCTAGGAAATAATCGATCAATAATTTCATCCATTTGTAATCCCATCGTTCTTTTTAAGTCTTGTTTCGTTACCTTTTGGTCGATATTATTTTGTTGTGCTGCCTTATTCCACGCATTTGCTACCGAATCTCTTGAATCCCATAATGTTCCATCTAAATCGAAAATAATACTATCCATTCTAGATGCTCCTTTATTATTTTTGAGTCAATCCATTTTCTCAATAAAAAACTGAAATCGCAAATAGTTCACTGCGATTCCAGTCATTATTTTTAATCATTCCTATAGTCCGATAAAAATGTTGCTACCTCTTTTGGTATTTTAAAATGGAGCGTCAGGTTTTTCATTTGTAATTCAAGATAAGGAATGTCTTCATACGAAATGATCGTCCCTACTTCTGTTACATCTTCGTTACCTAGTTGTGATTCTCCAAGCTTTATTGTATCTGTTTGAAACATCTCATACATATGTTCAACCACTGCTTCGTTAGGCAGTTCCGTCAGCTTCCATTGATCAACTTGAAGTGCATCAACAAAACGGTTGATATCTTCTGAACTGTCTACTACTTTCCAAACCTCATCTAGGTTATTAGCTAAAGTAATATCAATTCGCTCTGTCGCTTCCAATTGTATATCCTCTTCCATACCTTCCGCTTCCTTACTACACCCAATACATACCACAGCAATACTCAAAACAATCAGCAACGTACAGATTTTCTTCATTCTAGCTCCCCCAAATTGTCACCTTCTGCTTATGATCATATCATGAGTTTGAGTGAGATTGCATCGCACTTTACATCTATTAAAAACTAAGCCTTAAGATGTAGGTGTTGGATCATTTTCTGGCTGATCCAATTTCTTAATATGAATCTTTTTGATTTGATACCCTTCAATTTCTTCAACAGTAAATTGATAGCCTTCTCGCACAATGATTGTTCCGACTTGCGCTTCAAAATCTTCCGCAAAAATCCAGCCACCAATCGTATCAATATCTTCGTCTTCCAAATTGATCTCTAACATATTATTCACTTCATCAATTTGTAATTTACCTGATACAACCATTGTGTCATTACTTCTCTGTTCAATTAACGGGCTTTCATTGACATCAAATTCATCCTGAATTTCTCCGACAATTTCTTCTAATATATCCTCTACCGTTACAAGACCTGCCGTTCCACCGTATTCATCATTAACGATTGCCATATGAATACGTTCCTTCTGCATCTTGATCAATAATTGTTTAATCGGTGTTGCCTCAGAAACATGAATGATTGGTCGGACATATGTATCAATCAATAATGGCGTTTCTCGCTCAAATTTCCCAGTGAACAATTCTTTTATATTAATTAATCCAATAATATTATCTTTATCCCCTTCTGCAACAGGATATCTTGTGAATTGTCCTTTATAAACGACATCGATATTCTTCTCAAAACTATCTTCACTATAAAAACAAATCATCTCTGTCCGTGGTACCATTATTTCCTTTGCTATTCGTTCGTCGAATTCAAATATATTATTAACATATGTCATTTCAGCTTGATTAATTTCACCACTTTTATAACTTTCTGATAAAATTAAACGCAACTCCTCTTCGGAATGAGCCACTTCATGACCGTCAGCTGGCTTAAATCCAAACAGGCGAATAAACTGTCGTGCCGATCCATTCAATAGCCAAATAAATGGATACATTATTTTATAGAACCAAATCAAAGGTTTTGCTAAAAATAAAGCGACCGCTTCTGCCTTTTGAATAGCAATTGTTTTCGGTGCTAATTCACCGACAACAACATGTAAATACGTAATAACAAAAAACGCAATCAAAAACGATAATACAGATGCAACCGTTCCCTCTATGCCAAATTCATTAAATAATGGGCTGAGTAAACGCATAATAGTTGGTTCACCTAACCAACCTAATCCCAATGCTGTAACTGTGATTCCTAATTGACATGCCGATAAATAGCCATCTAAATTATCCAATAACTTTTTCACATCTACTGCTTGTTTATTTCCTGATTCGATTAAATAGTTAATTCTTGTTGGCCGTATTTTCACAATTGCAAATTCTGTTGCCACAAAAAATGCCGTCATTAATATCAAAATAATAACTAATCCTATATTGACAATTTCCAAATAGTTTCCTTGCATCTAATGACACAAGGAATTCACCTCCTAATATATTTCAAAATGGGTGTTTCCAATTATGTACAACACTTTTTATGATGATTATAAATGGATAAGATAAATATGTAACCCTCTTTTTTTACCTTCCCATTAAAATCACCTCTTCCATTTCTACTCATTCAACCTTTTTACAAGAATACAACTTCCTTGTAATAGGAGTTAGATGGTGAGATAATTTTACCATATATACTTAGAAAAAACACCGATTTAAGAACTTTTATCGTGAATAACCCATCATCGTGTTATTAGTTCGTATTGAAACAAAGGCAGTTTCTTTAGGGGAAAATCATAATCAAATTAATTTTTTTCAAAAAGTTCGAGCTATTTGCGATTGAAATGCTCTAGCAGTTGAAAAGCAACAAAAAGAAAGAAGGATGAAGTAAATTGGGTATGAAAAAATATCGAATCGATGAAAATCAAGGACTAGAGTTTGGAATTTATACATTAGGTGATCATCTCCCTAATCCCAAGGTAGAAAAAAGAATATCTGCGGAACAACGAATTCATGAGATCATTGAACTTGCGCAACTTGCTGAACAAGCTGGGATTGATTTCTTTAGTGTCGGTGAAAGTCACCAGGAATATTTTGCGACACAGGCACATGCTGTCGTTTTATCAGCGATTGCTCAAGCGACAAACAAAATAAAAATTTCGAGCTCCTCTACGATTATTAGCACATCTGATCCAGTACGAGTGTATGAGAATTTTGCAACCGTTGATTTAATTTCTCGAGGACGTGCTGAAATTATTGCGGGACGTGCTTCTCGTGTAGGTTTGTTTGAATTATTAGGATACAACCTTCATGATTACGAAGAATTATTTGAAGAGAAATTTGACCTATTATTAAAAATTAATGAAGAAAACATTGTGGACTGGGAAGGTAAATTCCGTGCTCCTTTAAGAAATGCAGAGGTCCTTCCACGTCCTCAAAATGGTTCCATGCCAATTTGGCGAGCTGTTGGTGGCCATTCCGCCAGTGCCATTAAAGCAGGATATGCAGGTGTACCAATGTTTTTAGCAACTCTTGGTGGACCAGCAACAAGCTTTAAAATGGCTATTGACGCTTATCGTGAAGCTGCTAGTAATAGCGGGTTTGATCCAACAGAATTACCGATTGCTACTGCTGGTTTCTTCTACGCTGCTGAGACAACGCAACAAGCACAGCGTGAATATTATCCTCATATTAATGAAGGAATGAAATTAACAAATGGGCAAGGATATCCGAAACAGCAATTTGCCCAAGGAGCCGACCAGCGAGATGTGATGAACATTGGTAGTCCACAACAAATCATTGAAAAAATTCTCTATCAACATGAATTATTTGGACATCAACGTTATATTGCACAAATGGATTTTGGTGGTGTTCCATTTGATCAATTAATGAAAAACATTGAATTAATTGGTAACGACATCTTACCTGCCATTAAAAAACATACTGCAAAGAAAGAATAACAAAGTGAAAATGATCAGACAATAAAAAATTTGCTCGAGGACGTTCCCGAGTGCTCACAACCATCCAATCTTTGCTCGAGGCTATTTCTGAGTGCTCGCGGAATCCTTTTGTTCGCTTTCAATTATCTTTCGCCCTTCATTTTAGCACTTCATCAATGCAGATAATTCACCTTTAAAAACCTTTTCTTCCTTTCGATTGAACGTAACTAACTCGACCGTAAGAATTCCTGTATTATTTTTCAACTTTCTCTTTTTCAATACTTTTACTTTTGTATATAATATATCACCTGGATATACAGGCTTTATGAATGTAAGATTTTTCATCCCAGTTCCCGCAATCACATCATCCCCATACCGTTCTTCTTCCACCCAAAGTTTGAATGAAATGGCTAATGTATGCATACCAGAAGCAATGATACCATTAAATCTTCCTTCACTTGCCTTTTCCTCGTCTACATGCATATATTGTGGGTCAAATTCGCTAGCAAACCTAATAATATCCTCTTTTGTTAATGTATGTTCTTTCGTTTCAAATACTTGTCCTATTGTAAATTCATCTAATTTCATTTACGCACCTCTCTTGCCATTTTGAATAATCAAGAAAAAACCGATTAATTTTAAAACAAAACTAATCGGTTGATTATACTATTAAACCTTATTTAGGACGATAAAGGAGATTCCTACGCCATAAACTGATTGTATTTTATGCATTCACTGCTTTACTTCCCTGTTTTTCATGTAACTTCTTCATTGCAAGCCTAGCAATTGGCTGTGCGATTAACACTTCTACCCAAAATGCAATGAAAAAGTTACGTGGCCAGGAATAGAAGAATGAATAGATTGGTGCCATACTTATTTCCCTCAATCCTATCCAGGCTCCGATAATTGTTAGAAAAACAGATAGAACCGTTACATTAAACAAGATTGTAAATAATACCCTTGCATTAAATCCATCTGTTGGTTCCACAAATTTCGGAACCAATTTGCTAACAATTGGATTAGCAACAAATACTACTAATATAATAACAAAAACCCAAACGATCGGAATAATTTGTAATGTACTTACATAATTTTCGCGAGTAAACCCAAATTCAAATCCCATAATAATAGGTGCGATAATATTCACTGAGAGAATAGATATAATCGCTAAAAACAATATAAATTCCTTGCCATTCTGCGGTAATCTTATTTCTTTTTGCATGTCCGTCAACTCCAAAATGTAATTTCAGATCGTAGACGTATCATGCGACATATATTTTTGATCATAAGAAAAGACCAATATCTCCACATACTGATTTTTTAATTTTAACATGGGCTTAAAACATTTTCAAGAAATCTCCACACCAACTTTATAAAAAAGATAGATGGCTTTTTACAAATAACATTAATTTTCTATCCGAGTGAATTTCATAATTACCCAAATCAGCTACATCACTACAACATGTAGTTAATATAAATTCAACAAAACCACATGTTGTAGTGATGTGGTGCTAAATCCGAATGATGAAATTCACTAATCCTTCTATCATTACATTTTTACGCTGAAACAGGTATAATCGGTAATGGGAGTTGAGAGAATGAACAAAAAAGAAATAGCCGCTATTCGTAGACAGTTTAAACCTGATAATGAGCTCATGGAAATTCGAGATATTTTTAATGTATATGTACAAAAGGAATCTGGTGATATTTTTCATCACGAGACTAGACCTTTTAGCCTTTTGGATAAAGAGTCTCAAGATTTGTTTTATGAAAATTGCAAAAAGGTGTTAACTGGTCAAGTAAACACAAAGTTATTCACCCTAAAGTTTGAGCGAGATGTGGAAGATAGTACACAAACCATTTTATATGAAGGATTGGAAACGACGGATCGTAATGAATGGCAAGCAAATATGCTGCGAATCGTTGAAAAGATGTATGAAAACAAAGTATATGATTTCGATACAGTTGTGACATTTATTTATGGAGAGTATCGTAAACCAGTAAAAAGGCGTAGCCTTGAATCAGGCGAAGGTGGCACAGATAATATTTATGCTAATACATTTATTATATGTAGCCTCAACAAAACGAGCCAACCTGAAACATCGTTAGTGTTTGATTATATCGAAAAGGAATTTAAAGCACATAATGAAGTAGATCCAATTATTAATTTGACGAAACCATTAAGTGGATTTCTCTTTCCCGCTTTCCATAACGATGCAGCGGATGTGAATCACTTATTGTATAGTGCTGGAAAAGCGAACGAACCAGATTATACTTTTATTGAGGATGTATTGAACTGTGGTGACATGATTACTGCCGCAGAGGAAAAGGATAGTTTTGAATTAATTGTTAGTAAGCTCGCGGGGGACCAAGTAGATGCAAATGTCCTATCAAATATTTATGAAGAAATCGATCAAATCATTCAAGAGAATGATGATGACGAAGTAGAAACAGATGCCCCAAATTTAGGTTATCGCGATATCGAGCATATATTATCTGCAAGTGGTGTGGAAGATATTGATACTGAAAAAGTGAAAGATACATTCCAAACTATATTTTCCGATGATCAACACGAGTTTAAAGCCGATAGTTTACTACCTAAAAAGGTGAAAATCAATACGGAAATCGCAAAATTATCGATTAGTCCTGAACATTTAAAAAATGTGAAATACATTACGTATCAAGGTAAAAGATGTCTTTTATTAGAAATTGAAGATAATGTGGAAATTGAAGGATTTCAATTAGAGTCCTCACCATATTAAATGGGTTCATCAAAGGAATCCCGGTTTTCATGAAAGAAATACCGGGATTTTTTAATTAGCTGTTTTATTATGTAATGTAATTGACCGTTGATTTTCTACGTCTGCACGATATAAAATAATATTGCCTTTAGAACCTTCTGCACTAGAAGAGTCCACTACAAAATCTTCATCTAAAGCTATCGTCCAAACTGCTTCATCATCCCGCTTTAAAACAATTGCAAGTGTCCCAAATTGTTCGATATTGTCCCATTCAAATAATGTTGTTTGATTGTTTTCGGTCACAGCAAAGCCATCTGGGCCGCTTATTACGTTGACATCATCTGCTCCCCATTCACCTTGTATCTCCGCACCAACATAATAATAAGACGTGCCATTCTTACGATCCCCATACGTACCAATAAATTGTTGTGTTGTTTTATCAGCTGTTTCATATGTAAAAGCTGCAATATCTTTTGCTAACCACTCGATGGTATAGTCTCCCACAATATCATCTGGCAAACTTTCTTTTGGACGAGCTAGGATACGATAATAGGATCTGTAATAGACTGCCTCCCCACTTTCAATATTTTCTTTTATTGAAAATACATGTTTATAATTAGGGGATATACTAGTAATATTATTTATTTCCTTGTTACTATTAACTAGAAATACGACATTAGCAATAATGAAAACACTTACAACACTCATACTTATCCATTGGAATCTTTTTGTCAGACAAAGTAAGAGTAAAGTTGCTGCACATAAAAAAGTAACACAAAGGATATTGATGACGTAGAATAAACGATTGTCAATATATTCTACTGCGTATCTTTCATGGACAAATAAGTAGCCAAGTTGTAAACATACAAAACCTATTGCGAATACAAGTAACATCCAACCAATCATTGAAATCCAATGAGATTTATTCTGTTTCACTTGGCGCTACCTCCTTTAAAAACTCCCAATTTAGTCCGTTATCTTCCGAAATAAATTCTCCTTTGATGTGACCACCTTCATAATCACCATTCGGACCTTGATTTACTAAAACAGATAAATGATCCGCTTCTTTGGTCGGGACTTCTGCTTGTACAAAAACACGGTCATATTCTTCCGGAATCTGAAACTCTGATTGTATCCACGTTTCTCCCATATTTTGTGTAACGTACACGTCTGGCTCTTCCGGATTTATCGTTCCATACGATAAAAACCCCGTCATTTCATCAACAAAACCACCAAATCCAATCATGCTTGTACTAGGAAGTTCTGTTGTTGCTCGCCAAGTTTCTCCACCGTCTTCTGTTACATAGACCGTTGAATATTCTTGAGACATGGTACGCCCCATGGACAGGATGACATAACCAAATGTATCATTTACAAATCCTAATTTTCTAAAACGAATTGGCGAAATCTCTTCTACCACTATATGATCTTCCCAAGTTTCTCCCTGGTCAGATGTTTCTTTTACTCCGACACGAACTAAATCTGATCCTTGTTCAGTTGCTTCCGAATACAAAAACGCAGCATGGTCTTCTGTTAATACAAAGCTGCCCTCTATTAATTCCTCTTGATTCCCTTGATATTCTCCTGCAAATAATGCTTCTTGATCAATCGGGACCTCTATCCAATCTGATCCAACATTGTATGTAAGGTGTAACGCATCCTCTTGTAATGAATAACTAATATTTTCGTCCGTTACTGGCTGTAGTATTTCAGACTCCGATTGCTGCATTTCGTCAGGTTGTGTTTCTTGCACTTGATTCGTTCGTAATGACACAGCTTCTTGTTTTTGATATATATACGTGCTAATCATTAAAACGACTATCATAATAACAGACAAACTTAACATAATATTTTTCATAAAAAACTCCTTACTTGTTAATATCCTTATCTTTCATAACGCGCATGTTTGATTCTACGATCAAGTAAACACACCCAAAACAATGGATAGAATAATAGATTGCCCACATCATACAATACCTAGTACTTTCTATATAAACAAAATTGAATTTACTTTCAATTATTCCACGAATTTTATTTTGACACAAGTTAAATTCCCTTTGTATCTTTTAATGAAAAACTTCCTAGCTCGAGCATACTATAACGATGGTGTTCCATTCATGAATGAGGTGAATCGTACTTATTGTAAGATGTTCCACTGCCGAATGGTTTAAGAACTTAATGGATCAATAACGATAGGTTTCTAAATCTAAACTAAAAAACTCACCTTTAAAAGCTATAATAGTTTGTTTAAATGAATATAAGGTACATAACGTTTTAATGCTGAAATAAGCCACCAATTCTCTCTGTTTTTGGTTTTAAATTCGACTAATTCGATCGTTTCTTTTTAAGTAAATATAAGACTAAATGATCCTTATAGACTTTTCGTAAACCTGGGCATAATCAGCTTTTTTATAATATTTATTAAAAATCCGCTTTTTTAAATTTCCACATCCCTAATATATTTACAATAACTACCCAAATCAACAGGATGAGGATTGCCTTGATAATCGAATCTCTAACTGGAATTGTACTTATATCGGTCAATACATGCAAGGCACGTTCAGGAAAGAACGGCAAAATATAACTGGTCACATCAGCTGAAAACATCTTAATAAAAGCTGGCAAAAACATGACGCCTAATGCAAAGGTAATTCCAGCAGAAGCCGACTGCGCGTAGAATGTCCCTGCCATACTTAATAAACTGTAGAATAAAGGCATGATGACAGCTCCAGTAAGTTTTAGCAACATAATTTGATCTAAAAACAACTTTTCCATATCGTTTGCAGACAAAATAAATTGATTGATTAGAAAAAGTGTACTTACAATAGCAATACTTATAATCAAAGAGAGTATCGAGGTAAATATAAATGTAGAAAAGAAGTATTTCTGCCTTGAAGGAGTAATCGCCAGAGCAGTATGAATAGAATTAGTTGTGAACTCTTTAGCCATGATATTCGCTATGAAAATAATCAACATGATTGCTGTCACATCGATCCCAAGCAAGGTAATATCCATTACTTCCATCGTTGATAATGCCGCTAGACTTTTACCCGCAGTAAAGTCAATAGTGAATAAAAATGTGATACCAAAGAGAATGCTAAGTAAAAATGTAGCTAATATATAGTTTCGATAACCCTGTAGATAGAAGATCTTTTTAATATCCGCCTTCATAAGATACATCATTTATTTTCACCTTCCTGTGCAACATATTCTGTTTTTCCATACGTTATTTCCGTAAACATTTCCTCTAGTGTTGGCCATACTTTTGTTAGTTCATAAAGAACAATTTGATGATCATAAGCAAGTTGTCCGATCTCTCTTGCCTGCAAATTCCTCACTTCCAAACCTGATGGAGTTTTACTTACTAGCCCATGTTTTGCTTGTAATACGTTTAGCAATTTATCCGGCTTGTTTGACTCCACGTAGACATATCCATTTAAACTCTTTTGGTTCATTTCTTCTATCGTCATATCCGCCAGTAATTTCCCTTGTCCAATAATAACAACTCGATCAGCAACCTCCTGAATTTCACTCATTAAATGACTCGACACAATGACTGCTTTTCCTTGTGCAGCAAGTTGTTTGAATAACTTCCTTAACCATTTAATCCCATCAACATCCAGTCCATTGAAAGGTTCATCCAACATAACGACATCCGGATCACTAATTAATGCAGTTGCAACACCTAATCTTTGCTTCATGCCTAGTGAAAATGATTTTATCTGTTTATTTTGGACAGTTTTTAATCCAGTCATTTTCATCATTTCGTCGACTCTCATTTGATCAAGGTTTGCCGCTGTTGCAATAAGGGATAAATGCTGACGAGCTGTTAGGTTTTTATCCATTGCGTCAGGATCTATTAATGTTCCAATCTTTTTAGTCGGATGAGTTAATTCGTCATATTTTTTGCCACCGATGATAACCTTTCCAAGCGTCGGACGGACAAGCGAAATGATCATTTTCATCGTTGTAGATTTACCAGACCCATTTGGACCTAGAAATCCCGTCACGACTCCTTGATGAAGTGTCAGATTTAATTGATCTACCACCGTTTTATTCCCATACTTCTTCGTTATGTTTATGAGTGTGATCATCGATTGTCACCTCTTTCCTCACAATAATAGCTATATGCCCCATCAATAAAATCATTACAAAATTGATATAAAAACAGATCTTCTTCTGGCCACTCATGACTTTGCTCAAGACCTTTACTATAAGCTACTATCAGCTCAGGATCTTCATTTGTAGCACTTTTTATAAAGTTATCCCACTTTTCTCCAAATATATAACCAGTTTTACTTTTAATAGGAGTTTGATGAAGCGTATAAAAAACTGCTTCTAACGTAAGCTGCTTCCACTGCCAATAAAAATCCAGCACTTCGGTATAATCAGCGAATTTCTCCTCAAATGTATCACTTGCTTCTTGATCAAATTCAACATTGACATAACCTAAGACCGTTTGTTTATTCAAACCAAGCACCATTTTAATCATTTGCTCCCAATTGACATCTGCATGATCCAACGTCGCTAAGATTGCTTCGATAATAGCGATGTTTGTTTTTAATTCCATTTCCTTTCTAAAAAGAATATCGGATTGATTCTGTAGAATATGTTTTATTTCAGGCACATTCTTAGCATCAACAAGATGGCTTTTAATTTCTTTCAGTGTAAAACCTAGCTTTTTGTAAAACAAAATTTGCTGCAATGTCAATAAATCAGATGGTGTATAATAGCGCAAGTTCCTGCTTTTATCCCGTTTCGCATGGAGCAAATTTATTTTGTCATAATACTGAATGGTTCTGATGGTCGTTCCAGACAACTTCGCCAGCTCACCTATCGAGTACACATTATTCTCGCTCATATGGCACCTCCTACATTTATTAAACCATATTACGTTACGTCATGTGCAAGGGATAAACTGAAAAAAGTTAAAAATCATTGATATGAGGGTATACGCTAGTCAACAAGGCTAGGACTGCTAGAATAATTAGACTAGGACCCAAACACCAGAGAAATTATATCAAGTCTAATTTCTTTTTTGTTCCTTTTTTCCAGCTGAATTTCGGAACATCTTTTTTAATTTGAATATTCCTTTTACATAATTGGCGTAGTGATAGAATAAGAGATAGTAGACATAACGATAAACTCCTCTTTTGGTAAATATACATTCAATATATCATGATAAATAATTGTCGTGTTTGAACTATAAGCTGTTTTTTCTTCTAATTTTCTAACAAACCTATTATCATATTCGACTGCTACAACCTTTTTCGCACGTTGATTCAATATTTCAGTCAATGCCCTTTACCAGCACCTAATTCTAAAACCGTATCTTTTGTATCTATTCGTGCTTAATCTACAATCTCACGGAGTAGCTTCTTGTTATGTAGTAAATGCTGACTTAAATAATTTGGTCGATTATTTCTAATTTTCACCTCTTCGATACCTACAATTTTGTTTAGTCATACTTCCCCTTCCTTTCTAAAAACAAAAAATCACAAGCATCTGCATGTGATTTAGAGTAAAGGGAAGAAAATCCATCCTTATTAAATAAGTAATTTTACGAGCCACAAAAATACATTTCCTTCTTTTATTTGATAAAAGAAGAAAATAGAAGACACAAACAAACAAGTTTCTCACCATGGCGGCACTTATTCCATAACTAAAAAAGGCCAATAAAAATTTATCTTGTAACGTTTATTAATTCCAAAAGTAGAATAAGATAGAAGAATAAACATAATGCTTTGTCTAAAAGTAGGCTTCCAATGGGCTATGTGAATTAATTTGGATAATATACACATGGTAAAACGAACCAAAACGAATTACCCGAACTAGTCGTTTCAATGCCTATCTTACCTTGGTGATGGCGTTCAGTAATTTCTTTTGAAATTGCAAGACCTAGCCCAGAACCTCCTGTCATCCGACTTCTGGAAGAATCCAGTCTATAAAAACGTCTAAACACTTTTTTACTCTCTGCCTTTGGTATTGGTTTACTGGGACCTGTAACCGACATACGATAATCGTTTCCTTGCTTCTTTCCTACTAATACGATTGGCTCGTCACCTTCATAATAATCTATCGCATTTTCTAATAAATTACTAATGACCTGTTGAATTCCTTCCACATGAATATATATGTTGCACGGTTCAATATCTAATATTATCGGAATATTCTTTTGTTCCAATTTTCTTTCAAACATCGCTTTACAATGAACCATAATAGGCTTAATATCATAGACTCCTTTTTCATCCATTGACCGCATCGATCGATCATCCCATTCTTTTAATTGTTCCAGTTGTTCTACCATTTGAGACAGTCGTTTCGATTCCTGAAACAAGGATTCATAAAGTGACTTATCTCCGATTACGTCACCATCTTTCAATGCTTGTAGATAACCATGCAAATTCGATAAGGGAGTTCTTATTTCATGGGATACGTCGGTAACAAGTGTGTTCCGTTGTTCTTCATTCGTTTGTAACTGTGCAATAAGCTCATTATATTGTTGAACCAATTGTCCGATTTCATCTTTTTTATGTACTTTTACTAGCTCTGGATAATGTCCCAGCTTTAACTCCTTAGTAGACTGAATCAAACTTCGAATTGGCCTTACAAAGCGTTTAATTAAATAAAAATGGAGCATACTCCCAAATATAATAGCTATAACTAGTAAAATTAATAAATAATTAAAAAGAACACTATTAAATTGCTGTTGTTTTGTCGCATTTAAATTGCCCACTTCTGCAACTAAAAAACAAGCCGTACTATAGATCGCCCAACCACTAATGACTGTTACTGTCACAATTACTATAATATTCAAAAACGTTAATCGCCACAGAAAGCCTGTAGGTGTAAGTTTCGCTAACATTTTATATAATCGAGACAAACTTATACCCCATTCCCCTTACCGTTTGGAGACGCTTTGGATTGGAAGGAGACTGCTCAATTTTTTCACGTAGTTTTTTTATATGAGCATCGATCGTACGTTCCATAACACTGCGTTCCATATTTGGATTAATTTGTTCGATTAGTTGTTCGCGTGATAATACGATATCTGGATTTTGCATGAAGTAATACAATAAATTAAACTCATATTTTGTTAATTTAACATCTTTTCCATAAAGCGACACTTCACTTTTTCTTGGCATAATACATAAC
>JAPFCO010000194.1 GCA_026169505.1 Pseudogracilibacillus sp. | reverse complement strand
CGAATTTTATCTTTAGAAACATTTCACAGTCCCAGTATTATTTAACATCAATCCATTTTTATTCAATAACCTCGTTATACAATTAAACCCCTTTTCTCTATAATCATCAGGCATTATAGGTATAAAAGTATAATTTGACAAACTATTATAGTATTTCATTTTTCTTTTTACCTTCTCAGTATATTCGGGAAATCTTGTACTTTGATAAAGACCAAAATATTCTATAATAAACTTTTGATTACCTTGTTTAATTATCCAGTCTGGTATATATGTTTCTTTTTCTATATTATTTGTAAAACGAATTCTTTCCTTTTTTATGCTTGCACACTTCAGATTATGAATAAAAAAGTTGTGAATCATTAATTCTTCTTTTGAATCGCAAACTTTCCCATCATCACCCATATGCAACTGGAATTCTTCTGGAGTAAATGAATGTTCGGGGAATGCTTCGACTATCCAATAATAAAATTTACTTTCGTAATGGCGATCTACAACGCTAATAAACCGTGGAAAATACTTTCGGAAATAAGCACGTGTTAAATTTGGAAGATCATTTCTTTTGATATTATACTTTTTACAGTAAGACTGTAATGCTATGATCCTATTTTCCTTATTGTACCAATATTTATTTGGAACCCTTTGAAATTCAGTTATATCAAATTCATTGGGATAAAACTTATTGATTAAATCAATCGGTGAACCACTATATTCATGCAATAATCCACTTAACCCGTTATCTTCGAGAAGCTTCTTTGTGAAATATACTGGGATTTTTTCATAGGGTATATTTTTACTTTTAATTAAGTCAACAATAGCTTGTTTAATATTATGATCACTCTTCCAATACCGATTTTTTTTATTAAATTCATGTATATCAAACTGATTAGGAAATAAATCCATAATTAGCTTCGATGGCGAATTTTGAAAGTATTTTAAAGCACCACTAAATTTGTATTTAATTAACATTTCCTGTGTTATATACTTGGGGACATCTACAAATTCAAACTTCTCGTTGGAGAGCATATTAAAAAACTGGATTTTTAACAGTTCCTTATCTGTTGCGGTTCTTTGTGGAATCTTCCTAAATTGATATCGGCTAAATCTATTAGGATATAACGCATTGACTAGACTATAAGGTGAATGATTATGTCTTTTTAAAGGATTTGATAGTCCCCATTCTACTAATTGATCATATGTAACTATCGTTGGTATATCTTTAACAGTCTGATTATTTCGAGCCAAATAGTACTCTAGTCGCTGCCTTATGTTATCTAAATCATCCCAATAACCAACAGGTACTCTTGTAAAGGCAAATTCATTATATCTATCTGCATAAACAAATTGAATTAATTTACGTACAGATTTAAATCGATTAAGAGCACCCCAAAGTTTCTGTTCCTTAATGAGCTGGCGGGTTATTTTTGGTATTTCTACCTCGGACAATTGCAATTTAATTTCTAGTACATACCTAACAATAATAATGACATTTTCATCTAAACTCCATGTTCCACGAGGTAATGTTTTTCGGGTACCATTAAAAACATCCAAATAAATTGGAATAATCGAACTCTTACTTAATTGATCATGACTCATTGCACAATATTTTCTAATCAATTTAGACACCCTCTTTTATTATAACACATAAAAGGAACGTATGATCCTTTTCAAATTAATTAAATTACATTTTACCTCAATAATATTCCACAACTTATAACTCTGACTTATTTTACTTTCATCCTATATGATTTGATAAATATAGATTCCAACCGATAATAAGAGGTAGAACTAACTTTATAAATTATATCTAACTTTTAATAACAAATATTCTTCTAAGGAGTGCAATATATGGTCATGTCGAAAGACAAACAACTTAAGCAAGTACTTAATATCATGGATACATTACTAGATGCTACTGAGCACCTATCTATGTTAGTGAAAGAAAAAGAATTGAGTCAAAGTGTATTTATGTTTAGCTCTGTCGTTGAGGGATTTGGAGCAATAGATAGAGTGTTAACGCCTGCTCAAACAAAAAGTGGTGAAGAGGGAAGTAAAGAAATTGAGCAACTTTTGCTTATGATTGCCCAACAAATGGAACAAGGTAATCTGCTCAAGGTTGCTGAAATTTTACAATTCTCACTCAAGCCACAATTTCGAAAACTAAAACGAACTTTCGAAGGTGATATACAAAATGAAAATTTAGATTTGAATGTAACAATTGGTGTTTATTTATCTCATGCAAATCCACGTGATGTTTATCCAGATGCTCGAATCAATGCTTTAGTAGATGAAAGCAAACGACAGAATACCAAAATACTTTTCTTTGCTTCAGAAGGTGTTGACTTAGATAACAAACAAGTAAAAGCAGATATGTTTATAGATGGAAAATGGGATAAAGTAATACGATCCTTTCCTAGTGTCATCCATAATATAGGAGCCAGTTCCCGTGCTCAACAATCCATTACAGAGCGAAAACTAAGAAGAGAACTACCATTTACTAGCTTTGGTATTGGCAATAAACTTTTTTTACCCAAAAAGATGATTCAATATAGAAAATTTGCCGATCTATTCGTTCCATTTAAAATTGCCACAAATGAAACAGTTGTTTATGATTTTATAAAAGAAAACGAAAGTGCTGTCTTCAAACCAATCATGGGGAGACAAGGACAAAACATTTACTTTGTGAGAAAAAGAGGCAATCGTTATCATCTTCTAGATCACAGAAAAAATCAGATTTTTAATCAAAGTAAATTCGAGGATTGGATTAAAAGCACTATATTAAACAAAAAGGGGAATTATATGGTTCAGCGTTATATTAATTGTCGAACAAAGGATAATGAGCCATATGATATTCGTGCACATGTCCAAAAAAATGGTGAAGGTAAATGGCAGTTAACGAGAATATACCCACGCATTGGACATAGAGCCAGTATCCTCAGTAATATAAGCCGTGGCGGAAGAACAGAAGAACTCAGTACACTGTTTACCGAGCAATTTGGTGTGATAGGTAAGCAATATGAAAGAGATATTCAAGAACTTGCTATGGAGCTAACAACACACCTCGATAAAATACATGGACATGCACTAGATGAATTAGGTTTAGATCTTGCCATTGATGAAAACGGTCGTTTCTGGCTTCACGAAGCTAATAATGGTCCACAATCGACATACCACGAAGTTAAAAGAGCGGTAAATACAAT
>JAPFCO010000308.1 GCA_026169505.1 Pseudogracilibacillus sp. | reverse complement strand
CACCAGCTAAAACACCTAATTCATTTGCTGCTCTTATATCTTCTATATTTGCTGTATCAATGAAAAACTTCATTTTGATTCCTCCTTCATGTTGTTAAAGTCCTTTTTAAAAAGCTTGCTTTCGTCAAAGTCATCCTTGAAAGTGTATATTACTCTCGCTTAAAATCCTTTAGCTAGTCTTAATGAATGGTTTAGTAGGATAAGTCCGTCCATTAAGACTAAAAACTCACTCTCATATCTGCCAAGAAAAGGCGTCGGTATAAACCTTTACGCCTTTTGTGATGAGCCAAATTCACGCATTTTCCCAATGACCGTTTCTTTGATCGCGTCACGACCTGGTCCTAAATATTTACGGGGATCATACACCTCTGTGTCATCCGCTAATATCTCTCGAATTTTTTTCGTCTGCATGATTTGGTTTTCTGTATTAACATTTATTTTAGCTGAGCCTAATGAAATTGCACGCTGAATATCTTTTAAAGGGATGCCTGTTCCGCCGTGAAGCACAAGAGGTATTCCTGTTAAGTTCATTACTTCTTCCATTCGATCGAATCCTAAATTTGGTTCTCCTTTATATGGTCCATGTACAGATCCTAATGCCGGTGCAAAACAGTCTACATTCGTTTCTTTCACTAACTGTTCACACTCCGCTGGAATAGCGTACATTGCCTCTGCCTCATCGACAATAAGGTCATCTTCCTGACCACCAATTCGGCCTAACTCTGCTTCCACAGACACACCGTGAAGATGTGCTAATTCGACCACTTTTTGTGTCAATGCGATGTTTTCTTCTAAAGGTAAATGTGAACCGTCAATCATCACAGATGTAAAACCTGCTTGGATTGCTTCGGCACATTTTTCAAAACTTGAACCGTGATCCAAATGAATCGCTACTGGAACCGTAATTTCTTTCGATTCTATTAACGCCTCTACCATTGCTACAACCACTTTAAAACCATCCATATAACGAGCAGCACCTTCTGATACACCTAATATAACAGGCGATTGTTCTTCTTCCGCTGCATCTAAAATAGCTTGAATATATTCTAAGTTATTAATATTGAACTGTCCGACTGCATATTTACGATCTCTGGCAGTACGAAGCATTTCTCTCATTGAAACTAACGGCATACAAAAACAGCTCCCTTTACATGCTATGATTAAAATATCTATACATAGAATACCAAGTACATACGTGAAGCGCAATAGTGAACCTATTTATTCGATATAAATAGCGCTTATCTAAAGTTGTAAATACCCCTATGAACATGTACATTCTAAATGTCCTTGGGTGATCTATCCTTTATTCATCATATTTACTTTTAACAATCGCACCGACAAATCCTTCAAACAAAGGGTGTGCTTTCGTTGGTCGAGATTTAAATTCCGGATGATATTGACATGCTACAAACCAAGGGTGTGATTCTAATTCAATTGATTTAATTGACTGTTTATCATCACTATAACCTGATACGATCATTCCAGCCCCTGCTAATTGTTCCTTATATTGAAGATTAACTTCATAACGATGGCGATGACGTTCTTCTATGCGATCTTCATTATGGTAAGCTTCCTTCATTTTCGTTCCATCTAATAAGTTAATACCGTATGAACCTAATCTTAACGTTCCACCAATATTTTTTGTTGTTTCTTGTTCTTTAATCAATGTGACGACTGGGTGAGGTGTTGTAGGATTAATTTCAACTGAATGAGCGTCTGCTAACCCTAACACATTACGAGCATACTCTACTACCGCCAATTGCATACCGAGGCAAACACCTAAAAACGGAATATTATTTTCTCTAGCATATTGGATTCCTTCTATTTTCCCGTCCATTCCCCTAGTACCAAACCCACCAGGTACTACGATGCCATCCACATTGGATAATTTATCGTGGATTGTCTCTTTGTCTAATGCTTCCGAATCAATCCAATGAACGGAAATATCTGTATCATAATCAAAGCCTGCGTGTTTTAATGATTCAATTAAGGACAAATAAGCATCGGGTAATTCAACATACTTTCCGACGATCGCAATTTCAATGACTTTTGATAAGTTTCGAACCTTTCTCACTAACTCTTTCCATTCCGACATATCTGCTTTCGCTTCTGGTAAATGCAGATGATTACATACTAAATCGTCAAAATGTTGTTCTTGAAGTGCGATTGGAATTTGGTAGAGCGTATCTGCATCAAGCATTTCAATTACAGCATTCTTATCTGTATCACAAAATTGAGCAATTTTTTCTTTGTTGTCTTCCCCAATTTCCATTTCTGAACGAAGCACAATGGCATCTGGTTGAATTCCTAAAGAGCGTAATTCCTTCACACTATGCTGCGTTGGTTTCGTCTTAATTTCACCCGCCGCTTTAATATAAGGCACAAGCGTACAATGAATATACATCACATGCTCCCGACCAATTTCACTCTTAATTTGACGAATAGCTTCTAAAAAAGGCAACGACTCTATATCACCAACGGTTCCACCAATTTCAGTAATTACCACATCCGATTTTGTTTCAATTCCTGCTTTATACACTTTGTCTTTAATTTCATTCGTAATATGCGGAATCACTTGAACCGTTGCACCTTTATAATCGCCACGTCTTTCTTTCTTTAATACGGTTGAGTACACTTTCCCTGTCGTAACGTTACTATATTTATTTAAACTAATATCAATAAAACGTTCATAGTGCCCAAGATCTAAATCTGTTTCGGCTCCGTCCTCTGTTACAAATACTTCCCCATGTTGATATGGACTCATCGTCCCCGGGTCAACGTTTATATAGGGATCAAATTTCTGCAACGTAACTTTTAATCCGCGATTCTTTAATAGTCTCCCTAAAGAAGCAGCTGTAATTCCTTTTCCTAAAGATGAAACAACTCCACCAGTTACAAAAATATACTTTGTCAATTTTGTACCTTCTTTCCTTCATTTATCGTTCTATAAAATAATAAATGCGTTTCCCTTTGATAGGGGAAACGCATAAGTTTATATGTCCATTATTTCTTGTATAGCCCAATAAAAATTTTACTCATTGTTGATGAAAATGTCAAGGTATTCAAGTTTCTTTTTAAGCCCCTTGACGAAAGCATAATTTGAAAAAACAAAGTACTGAAAGATAAATAGCTATAAATAAGTTCACTAGAATGCCATTTAAAAAATCAAGTAGCATAAATCAATTTCATAATTACAAAAACAGCTATGTCACTACAATATATGCGATACACCGATATGATGAAATTGATTAAGCAATAATATTTTATAAGCTGCTTACATTCATTGAGGTGATTACTTTGCCCATAAGAAGCCATATATATTCAATACGCAAAATCCTCTTCTTACTCTACGTTATTCTTCTTCGACTTTATCAAAGCCTAACTCTTCATATTGACCGAAAACTTCATTCTCTTTTTCCACTTCTTCGACTCCATCATCTTCTAGGTCTACATCTTCTACTAAATCGTCATCTATAGGCTCTTCTTCCTCTTGATCCCGTTTGCGGGACTCAGTTAGAGATTTTTCGCTTGTTTGATTAACTGGATACCATCTTTTCAAACCCCACACATTCGCTCCCAATGTTGTAAAACGACCATCTACATTTAGATCGGTATAGAAGCGTGACAGTAAATCACCTTTTTGTGCATCGGTAAAGTTTTTTAATTCTGCGACTTTATTAAAAAGCTCTTTAAAATTTAAATCTTTCTTATGTTCCCCCAAAATTAAATTTGCCAATTCAATCATCGACATTTTTTCTAACTGCTCATCTGTATATTTTTGCAACGTCATGATCACGCACTTCCTTTTCTCTATTATTTATTAGAAAACTTAAATTTCGTTAAAGGGATCCTTGAAAACGCGTTTTTTAAGCATCCCTTATACTTTGAAGTTTAAGCCTTCGATACCCTTATGCAGTAAGATAGGTTTTATACTCTCATATCTGCGAAGTAAAAATCATCTAACATAGTCAATTCCAGCATATGGATTCTTCGTTACACTACTACAACCTGTAACGACGTAGTTGATTTAGGAAATGATGGAATTGAATTAGATTGTATTCGATTATTGTTACTAATAATTTCGTAGTATAAACCATTCCCTAGATTATAATCAAGTACAACGAAAATATGCCACTATATTTCGAAAAGCCGTCACATTTTGCAATCATTTTCAAATATCTTTTCAGGCAAAAATAATAGCTAACTACATTTGTAGTTAGCTATTAGGATTACATGTTTCTACGATATTGACCGCCTACATCATAAAGTGCCGCTGTTATTTGCCCTAAACTTGCAACCTGAACTGTTTCCATTAATTCAGCGAAAATATTACCATCCTCGCTGGCAACTTCTTTTAATCGATTCAATGCGTTTGTTACATCTGCTTTATTCGTTTCTTTAAATTGCTTTAAATGAGTAATTTGCAATTCCTTTTCTTCTTTTGATGCTCTAGCTAATTCCATTGAATCGATGTCATCCTCTGTCGGTGGGTTTGGATTTAAATATGTGTTCACACCTACAATTGGTAAATCTCCTGAATGTTTTTTACTTTCGTAGTATAAAGACTCCTCCTGAATTTTACCTCGTTGATATTGCCTTTCCATTGCCCCAAGTACGCCACCCCGGTCATTCATTCGTTCAAACTCCTGTAAGACCGCTTCTTCAACAAGCTCTGTTAACTCATCGACAATAAACGAACCTTGGAGCGAATTTTCATTCTTGGTTAAACCAAACTCTTTATTGATGATCATTTGAATCGCTAACGCCCGACGAACGGATTCTTCTGTTGGTGTTGTAATTGCTTCATCATACGAATTTGTATGCAATGAATTACAATTATCTTGAATCGCAAGTAAGGCTTGTAATGTTGTTCGGATATCATTGAAGTCTATTTCTTGAGCATGTAACGAACGACCAGATGTTTGGATATGATATTTCAGTTTTTGGCTACGTTCATTTGCCCCATACTTTTCTTTCATCGTAATCGCCCAAATTCTGCGTGCCACACGTCCGATAACTGTGTACTCAGGGTCTAAGCCATTCGAAAAGAAAAACGACAAATTCGGCGCAAAATCATCAATATCCATGCCGCGACTTAAATAATACTCTACATACGTAAACCCATTTGCTAATGTGAATGCTAGTTGTGTGATTGGGTTGGCCCCTGCTTCAGCAATATGGTATCCCGAAATAGATACAGAATAATAATTTCGCACTTCTTGTTCGATGAAGTACGCTTGAATATCCCCCATCATCCGGAGTGCAAATTCAGTTGAAAAGATACAAGTGTTTTGCCCTTGGTCTTCTTTTAAAATATCAGCCTGCACTGTCCCTCGCACCACTTGCAATGTTTGTCTTTTAAGTTCTTTCCTTTCCTCTACCGTTGGTTCACGACCTTCTACTTCTTTAAATGTATTCATCTGTTGGTCAATTGCTGTATTGAAAAACATCGCTAAAATAATCGGTGCTGGACCATTGATTGTCATTGAAACAGACGTCGATGGTGAAATGAGATCAAATCCATTGTATAACTTTTTCATGTCGTCGAGCGTACAAACGTTAACACCACTCTCCCCGACCTTTCCATATACATCTGGTTCATAGGTTGGATCTTCCCCATACAATGTGACAGAGTCAAATGCTGTAGATAAACGTTTCGCCTGTTCTCCTTCAGATAAATAATGAAAACGACGATTCGTACGATCTGGGGTCCCTTCACCAGCAAATTGTCGTGTTGGATCTTCCCCTTGTCGCTTAAACGGGAATACCCCTGCTGTATAGGGGAAGGAACCGGGAACATTTTCTTTCATTAACCAAGTGATTCTATCGCCCCAATCCGTATATGTCGGGAATTTCACTTTAGGTATTTTCAATCCTGATAAAGAAGTTGTTGTAATATCTAATGAAATCTCTTTGTCACGCACTTTAAAGGTAAATGTATTACTATCATATTGACGTTTCAATGTATGCCAAGATTCTAAGAGTTGTTGTGATTCCTTTGTTAATTTCTGCTGGTACGTTTCGATTGTTTCATCAATTGTCGTTTCAACTAATTCATTTTGAATTAATGCTTTTGTACCGTTTAGTTGATATAAGCTTCTAGCAATATCACTTTGTTCTTGCACTTGTTCATGATAAGAGCGAATCGTCGAAGAAATTTCGCGTAAATAATGAATCCGTTCATTCGGTATAATTGTTCGTCTTTCCTTTGACAATACATCTCCTTCTAAGGCAATTTCTAATTCCCAATCATACGCTGACTTTATTTTATTCATCATTGCTACAAACAAAGCATTTGTTCCCGGATCATTAAATTGACTAGCTGTCGTACCATATATCGGAAACGTCTTATGATCCTCATGAAATAACATATGACTTCGTTCATATTGTTTTCGTACTTGATTCAATGCATCAACAGAACCTCTTTGTTCAAATTTATTAATGACAATAAAATCAGCAAAATCGATCATATCAATTTTCTCCAATTGTGTAGGCGCTCCAAATTCTGCAGTCATTACATACATCGACAAGTCCGTTATCTCGGTTATTTCTGCGTCACCTTGACCGATTCCACTCGTTTCCACGATAATTAGATCATAATTAGAACTTTTTAATACGTCGATAATCTCTTTCGTTGCTGTCGAGAGTTCCGTTCTCGATCCTCTTGTAGCCAATGACCGCATATACACTCGATCAGAGAAGATTGCATTCATCCGAATTCGATCACCAAGTAAAGCACCACCTGTCTTTCTCTTCGTTGGATCAACAGATAAAATAGCGATTCTTTTATGCGCCGTCTCGTTTAGAAAACGACGGATCAATTCATCTGTTAAGGAACTTTTACCTGCTCCACCAGTACCAGTGATCCCTAACACCGGAATACGCTCCTTTTTCCCCTTTGCTTGTAATTCCGCTAATACTTGACGTTTTTTATCATCCTCGTCATTTTGCTGTTCGATATAGGTGATTGTTCTCGCAATCGAAAGACTCGTGCCAGCCACGACTCCTTCGACATCTTCCTTCAATCGAAATGGTGGCATAAAATCAGCGATGTCGAGCATTCGATTAATCATGCCTTGCAAACCCATTTTACGGCCATCCTCAGGAGAGAACACCCAATCAACACCATATTCATGTAGTTCCTTTGCTTCCTTTGGTAAAACGGTACCCCCACCGCCACCAAATATTTTAATATGACTTGCGTTATACTCCTCCAGAAGATCAACCATATATTTAAAAAACTCGATATGACCACCTTGGTATGACGACACAGCAATCGCCTGTGCATCTTCTTGGATTGCTGCAAACACAACTTCTTTTGCACTCCGATTATGCCCTAAATGGATTACCTCTGCACCACTTGCTTGTAAAATCCGGCGCATAATATTAACAGATGCATCATGACCGTCAAACAAACTTGAAGCTGTAACAAAACGAATATGGTTTTTTGGGCGATACACTTCTACTTGCTCCATCATGACCCCTCCTAATAATAACTTTTTTATCTGACAAATAAGACAATGTAATAGATGATCATCATTGATTAGCCACTCTCATGAAATGAGTATTTCAATCTATTGGTCAATTGAACGCTAACGTATCGTTTGCAACAATAATTTTGTTTGCATCTCAATATATTGATCTATCGTATAATTTTTGTGAAGTGTCCAACGACGAAATCCCCACATATGACCATGGATTAGAATGTTATTCGCCAAAATCTCCGCTTCTTCCTCACTTATTTCATACGGGACAGCTCCTATAATTGCACTTTTTAACATGAGTACTTGCTTTCTCTCTTCTTGAAGCACCTTTTTTCTTGCATTTGATTCCAAGGACTTTATTTCCTGATATAAAATAAGCACTTCATCTTGCATCTTGTCAATAAACCGATAATAAGAATCAATAATGGTAATCAAATCAGCAAGGGAAGGTTCTACAACATCCGTTAATGTTTCCAAATGTTGATACACATGGTCATTGATTGATTCATATACAAGGAGT
>JAPFCO010000186.1 GCA_026169505.1 Pseudogracilibacillus sp. | reverse complement strand
GGATGAAAGAAAAGGTAGCAGTACAACAATCTTTTGGTAAAAACAAAGCTGGTTATATTACGAGTTCCACCCATGCACAAGGTGAAGACTTAGATATAATGATCGATTGGCTTCAACCGTCAACACAGATGCGTGTACTCGACATTGCGACAGGAGGCGGTCATGTTGCAAAACGATTAGCTCCATATGTTGAACATGTTTTTGCGACAGACTTAACAAAACCGATGCTCGAAGAAACAGCAGATTTTTTACAGGCGGAAAAAAACATTGATTATATTATTGCTGATGCGGAGCAACTCCCCTTTTTAGATCATCAATTTGATCTTGTTACTTGTCGTGTTGCCGCCCATCACTTCCCACATCCGGCGCATTTCATCTCAGAAGTGGAGCGCGTTTTAAAACCGGGCGGGAAGTTTCTTCTGATCGATAATGTTGCACCTGAGGCTAATGATGCTGATACATTCATCAATCATCTCGAAAAAACACGCGACTTTAGCCATGGCCGAGAATATAAAGTATCTGAGTGGAAGGAAATGTTTGCAGCTACAAAGTTGCAATTTATACAAGAGCAGCTTTGGAAAAAACGGCTTCCATTTGATGATTGGGTTGATCGTACGATTGATGACTCGAAAACTAGAAATGACATTGAACAAATATTATTACAGGCTGATGAATCATTACGACATTATTTTGATATTCAAATAAAAGATGACCATGTATCATCTTTTACAATCGACACATGGAATGTTTTATATAAAAAGTAAATGCAGATTATCTGAAAAAAAAGTCACCGTATTGTCTATTAAGGACAATATGGTGACGCTTTTTACATCATGATTTATTAAGGTAAATTCAATTGCCATGAAACACCAAATCGATCATTGATCCAACCAAACTTCTTACTGAAACCATAATCATCTAAAGGCATTAATGCTTGACCACTGTCGAGTAGACGCTGATAAAGCTCATCCAATTCTGCCTCTGTTTCACATGTTATATAGATTGAAAATGAAGGCGTGAAGCTGAACTCGTGCTTTATATTGCTATCAATACACATAAACTCTTGGCCTTTTAATGAAAATGTCGCCTGCATCACCGTACCTTCATCACCGCTTTCATTTGCTCCATAGCGAATGATATTTGTAATTTTTGAATCCGCTACAACGGATGTGTAATAATTCATCGCTTCTTCTGCTTTTCCATCTTGAAACATTAAGAATGGTATAACCTTTCCCATCATTTATCTACTCCATTTCGTTTTTTTATTTTTCAATTGATTAAAAACGATACTGTAGACAACTTTCGCAATGTGAAAATCAATAGTTGCTCCAAGGCACTTATATTTGCTCAGAACTGTTAATTCATTCGCTCATCTTTATCGACTAAAGCATTCAAAAAGGATACATACCCACTAAGTGAACATGTATCCTTCATTATCTTCGTATCGTCACATATTATACTTGCTCTTCATATCGTTTGTCATCTTTTTGGAAGCCTAACTTTTGAAATACCTTTCTAAGGCGTGTTGCTTTTCCTTCTACTAATGGTTGCCAGATTGTCATTACCGTATTCGTTGAAAGTACAATGACTATAATAGCGGACAAGGCCATAAACCCTATCCAATGTCCAAGATGATTCATTTCCAAAATATTAAAATTACGGAATAGTTGAACAATAAAGCCATGTAACAAGTACACATATAACGTACGTTCACCAAGTTTCGTAAAGGCAAAGCGTCGCATTGGCACCCAAGCTAAAAATGATGCCGCCATTAAGAAGGCAATTGTGTACACTGTAAAACGCGCCACACTTCCATACGTCTCCATTCCTAATGTACTATATGATTTTGAAGCGAGTAACCAACCTGAGTTAATATCGGGCATAAAGTAAATTGCTAGCGCAAGGACAGACATCGTAACAACTGACAGTACTTTTACTTTCTTTTGCTTCAGGATCATCAACTGTTCCATCGACACTAAATGTCCCAATAAGAAAAACGGGAAAAATACGAATGTACGTGACAAGCTAAATAAATGACCGATTGGATCAAAATATCCTACAATAATTCCCAATACAATTGCCGTCGTCAACGCAATTGCCGGATGCATTTTCTTATATACAATAAGTAACATATGCCAAGAAAATAAACTAATTAAAAACCATAATGACCAATGCGGATAAAAAAGACTTTCCGTCAACCAGCCATCTTTGCCAATATAGAAATAATAAATTGTATAAATGGTTTGGAAAATCAAATACGGAATGAGTAACTTTTTCGCTAAGTTAATAATGAAATCAATGGTTCCCGTACCTTTCGCATAAAATCCTGCCAAAAAGATAAATGCTGGCATATGGAAAGTGTATAACCACGTATAAAATGTTCCCACATTTTGCGAGCCATCTACATACGGCTGAATCATGTGACCAAACACGACAAAAAATATCAAAAATAATTTTGCATTATCAAAATATGCGTTTCTTTCCATGTCAATTCAACCCTTTTTTAAAACGTCTTCTGTATCTTAATCTAACTATACTACCAATCCCCTTACTTTTCTTATATTCAACCTTCACTTAATCAGATTGTAAGCTAGATGCAACAGTATTAAACATCGTGTAATAAAAGTAAAACAATCTGGTCCATTAAGCGTTTTTACGTAAACGTATTGGTGTATAAACAACATCCAACTAGAAAATGTTTTACCAATCATTCCTGTTTATAAAAAACGATTCGCTTATAAAGGCCAAAAAAACTAGTCTTTTAAAAGCTACTAGTTTTCTGTACATACGCTATTACCCGGGCAATATTCCCTATATTTTTCATTCAATATGACGTGAATCCGAATGGAAAAAGGCTCTTTTTCTACCCATTAGCCTGTATAACGTAGTCGATCTCATGTTATCCGAGGTGAAAATGACTTCGAGTCTTTTTTAATGTGCCTAACACACTCATCGCTGCTAAATAACTTGTATTAGCATTGCTAGGCATCGGATTGTTTTCAACAGCGATGGTCGCCTGTCCAAAAGTTCCTTTTGCAATCACAGTATGAAAGTTTCGGTCGACGCATGGATCCGCAATGATCGTTACTTTCGTCTGTTCCATACCGATTCCTGCAATCCCAAGTGCGATAGACACATTTATATTTTGTGGAAATTGTTTAATTGCTGTTGCTGCAGTTCCTTGAAACACAATTTGTTCTGACTGAATAGGTGCCTCTACTAATGTATGTGCCGGCTTCCGTGTTTCTAGTGCAACCGAAGTCAAACTATCCGTTGCAGCAGCATGTTGAATTAAATCGAGGCCACCGATCGCACCCGATGGCAAGAAGAGTTGTTGTTCGTGGTCCTCTGCCAGTTGTTTCATGGCAGTCAAAAATGATGCATCTACAAAAGCTCCAACACTAATGATAACAGCAGTTTTTCGCCGTAAAATAGTCGGTAAGAAATCTTGAACAGCCTGGACATTGGCAGCTTCTACAACAATATCGATATCAGATGCTAGAAATGCTTCGATCTCCGTGTACAAATCTACATGATGACGAGTTGCTAGTTCAACATACTTTTCCTGCTGGCGGACAAGCATGCTCTCTACCTGCATCCCTTCCTCCGCCTGCTTCTCTACCATTTCCATGACATACGTCGCTATAGCTCCTCCACCAATGATGCCAATCTTCAATGCGATTCCTCCTGTTTTTGTCGATAATAAAACACTCCATCACGATATGTTTTACTAATTTCGCCTGTCTGCTCTAGACGATCAGTATGACCGATTAAATCGGACATCACTAGAGAAAATAATGTCTCATATTTTCCTCCATACATTTCACGTGCGAGTGCTGCAACCGTTTTTTCTTCCTGTAATAACTGGACCACTTTATTTGATTTACGTTCGATGCGTTCCAAATGCTTGGTGATGATCTCATGCGGATTTTCCATTATATTTCCATGTCCACCATAGGCAATCGACATTGGTATTGTTAATAAATGTCGTAATGACGCTTCGTAAATAAGTAATGATAACGTACGAGCCCCATTTTCATCCAAATCAATCAATGCATTCGTTGATGAATGTTCGATGAATTGATCTCCAGTAAATGCCGTTTCGGATGGCTCATGGTATAACATAATATGATCGAGCGCATGGCCAGGTGTTTCGATCACTTGAAAACCAAAAAGGTTATCTCCACCTCGTAACGGCAAAATTTCGCCATGGATCGTTTGTGATTCATTTTCGATACGTGCTTTTTTCATCCGAGCTATTTCAATCTCTGCTTCTTTCCCACAACCCATTTCTTGAAACGTTTCCGCATATAGTTCGATACGCTTTTCTAAAAAGATCGGATCACGTTGCAGCCGATTAAAACCCTTTTCATGTGCGTAAAGGGGTATATCTTTTATTGTACGAATCCGGTTCACCAACCCTATATGATCTTCATGGTGATGGGTCAAAATAATCGCATCAATATCTTCTATGCTATAGTTATGTGCTGCTAATACATCTTGAAATATATTCCAACATTTATCTGACTCTACACCTGCATCGATAAGTAGTAACTTTCCTGCAGTTTCTACAAGGTAAAAATTAAATGTATGTAAACTCATCTTTGTCGGTACAATGATCGGATAAACAGTTGGGGCTTTTACAGTAACTTTCACTCTAGACTCTCCTAACAAATGATTGTTCATTCATTATATCATGAATTGCCTTGAACTTTAGAACATTAGGCTCCACAAACAAAAAGAAAACCGCCTATGCTATCCTAAGGCATAGACGATTCTCCTCCTCTTTTATCCATTTCACTTCGTATTCGAACGTATCATTTGTTTATCGTAACCTTTTCTCTTCCTACTTTGTACTAGCTTTTGTTCACATTCGTTCCAATTTACATCCATTATGCTAAAATGCTTACATAAAACATGGCAATCAGAGTGGTGCATATTTCCAGGTACAAATGCATTTGGTAGATTTTTTCTATGAAGCGAACTAGAAAAAGTCTGATGGAGTAAAGCCACTGTCAAAAACGTTTAAAAGATGAATGTTCTCCCTCCTATTCCTTGTAAATACTAAGTGATAACGAGTACTTAAATCGCTTCTTTCTAGTATCTGTTCTTCACTTGCACCATCATCATAAGCGATAACAAATAAGGCGTCAAAACGATAAAAGTGCCTTTTAACTTATATTACTCTCGCTAAAAGAGATTTTTGTCCTAAGCGAAAAAGGCTTTTTACACACTACTTCAACGGCCATTTTATTCATTTATATCTTTTAAAAGTTTTTTTAAACAGGTCCTGATTCCTTCTTAAACGTAACCGTCCATAACATAGCATTGGTCGTTAAAAGCAAGCCGAAGTAAATAATTAATCCATATGGAATCAATGAAATAAAGATATGAACAATCCAAAAGGCAAAAGCAATAAATAGAATAAGAAAAACATTCGCCGTACTGGACCCACCTTGGCGCATCGACTCAAACGGTTGTGAAAATGGCACATCCGCCTTAACGATAACTTTAAAGGCAAACAGAATAACTAATAAGGAAGCATTAAAAACAATGGCGAGATCAAATAGGATTTTACTAGAAAAGATGTATAAAAACGGAATCGACACGAACATAAAGAGCGGAAGATAATATTTAACAATTAGCACCTTAAAAGTCGCACGGAATATTTTTCTCCGATCTCTCACACCTGCCGCACCAAAAATCCATGCTCCTTGATAACTTCCAGAAAACTGAATTAAATAAACGAGCGAACCGATCACCATATTTATAAAATACATATTTAAATATGTTTTTCCTTCGCTTACAACATCTAGCGTTTCATAACGTAACTCTGAAAACAACAGCATAAACGGTAGGACAATACCAATCCCTAGGTAAGGATACGCTTGTAATTTAAATTCACGTTCTTCCCCCGTCATTTTATTCGCAAACCAAAAATACAGCCGTTCTTCCTGATCATGACAGACAACTTTCTCCCAAAATTTCATTAGAGGAAAACGTTGTTTTCGCTCTCCAGAAGTAGCAAGCAACTTTTCTAAATTCTGTTCAAATGTAGGCATAAAATAATAATATAAATAAATGGAAGCGAATGGAACAATAATAACGAGCGCAGTTAATACAAGAATCGGTAGTGATGGATTACCTAGCAACAACCATTCGTATGGTGCGCCAAACCAAAGCGGAGGAATGAAAATATGCCACCACATATACTCATACACCAGTTCGAGCTTCGTTATATCAAATGCATGAATGACAATTTGATAACCAATAATAATCCCAAGTGATAAGATAATTTGAATATAGTTAATCATGTCTTTTAATTTATCACCTGAAAAAAACCGTAAAACAAAAATATAAACGAGCGATGTACAAGCAATAATAAATAAGACTAGCAGTACCATTTCAATAATAAAAATAAGGGTAAACAGTAGCCCTTGCTTCAACAACATGACAATAATTGGAATAATCGTAAATGCTAACGTCAACATCGTTATATAAATGAACACATGGACAATTTTTGCCGCATTAATCGTCCGACTATCAACCGGTTTCGTATGTAAAATTGCCGTATCGCGCACATCTAACAACACTGAAGAAAAATCTGCCACCATCGTCGTCATTAACAAAAACATCGCAATCCCAAACACGATACTCATTTGCATCATATACGCATCGCCCCATATAAACGGCAATACAATCAAACTGTACAACATATAAATACCGAGCGATTTAATAAATTGATTGGCATTCTCTTTCTTTTTCGATCCTGCAAAAACCGTTGGCGTACGCCGACTATCCATTAATAATTTCACTTCTACAATTTGACGCATTACAGGATAATCAATCCGCAAGCTCTGAAACAATGGTCGAAACATGTCTAACGCGCGTAACGTTTTTGACTCACTCATTTCGTACACCTGAATTTCCAGTCACAATATCGACAAAAGTAGCTGCTGTTTCCGCATGTTCATCAAACCCAGTAAGCTGATTAAATATTTTCTCCAGGGATCCTTGTTGACTCTGATCTTTTAACTCATCAAATGAACCATCTGCCGCAATTTTTCCATCTACAAGTAAAATAATCCGGTTACTAATATTTTCAACTACTTCCATAATGTGAGAAGAATAAAATATTGTTTTCCCTTGCTCACACATTTCCTCTAAAATATCTTTAATAATAATAACACTATTTGCATCAAGCCCACTCAGAGGCTCATCCAAAAAGAGTAAATCTGGATTATGTAATACGGCCGAGGTAAACAATACCTTTTGGCGCATTCCTTTTGAATACGATGAAATTCGCTGATCAAACACATCTCCCATCTCAAATAGTGTTAATAATTGTAGTGCTTTGTCTTTCGCTTCTGCTTTCTCCATCCCGTACAGTTGCCCCGTGAAAATACAGTACTCACTCGCCGTTAAATTATCGTATAAATCTGCGCTCTCCGGCACATAGCCAATCCGCTTTTTATAGGATAAATCTCCGTCCGCTATATTTTGACCGAAAATCTCTACAAGCCCTTCATATCCGTCTAACAACCCGAGCATAATTTTCAATGTCGTACTTTTACCCGCTCCATTTGCACCAATATATCCGATAATCTCTCCAGCATACACATCCAAATCAATACCTTTTAAAACATGCTTTCCTGGAAAACTCATCTGTAAATCACGTAAAGCTAAAATTCTCTCACGCCCCATTTTTTCACCTCATCTAACCAATTTAATCTCCCATTATACTAGATAAAACGAAGAAAACAACATGAAAAAAGGCCTCAATTTCAGTGATAGATATCATGTCGCGCGGCACGGATAAACTTCACACCGTAGATTACCATTCAACAAAAAATGACGACCAAGTTCTCCTTGATCGCCTCCATTTCCTTATATTCGTTTATTGTAAAGATGACATGGATTTACTTATTAATATCCATATCATTTACTTTCCATTCATCATCTTCTTGAATGAATTGAACGTCAATGATATAACTTGATTCATTCATGTAATCAATCACTTCAAACCCAATAATAACACTACCATCATCTTCCTCTTGGATGTAGCGTTCATCCAAATTATCACGATCTGCTTTTGAGATAAATTCATATTCATGCGGAGATGTCACATTATCAAATTGAATCGTATGATTCTCTCGATCAAGACTTGATCCTTTCGAAAGAACAGATTCCAAATAATCATAATCTTCATCTACTTGCGCATCAAATAACTCAAATCCAAATCCGAGAATATCATTTTCTGCATCGCCTGCTTCAGATGATTCTTCAGAAGGATTTTCATCAGTTTCTTCATCGGATTTCTCATCATCTGTTGCCTCTGATTCTGCGTCCGACTTGTCATCTGTTGTTGAATCTTCCTCTGTCGGTTCATCATCCGGATCTTTTTTTTCTATCTTCGTTTCTTGCTGTTCACCTTTTTCTTCCTCATTTGAATCAGTTTCTTCATCATTTTCATCTACTTCTTCATCTACTTTATTTTCTTTTTCTTCACTTTTATTTTCTTTCTCGCTAACATCTTTTGGCTCTTCTTCTGTATCCGCACAAGCGACTAATACAAGGATTAACGCCAGTAATATGAGCATTCGTTTTTTCATCAAATGTTCCCCCTATCATATATATAGAATAACAAAATCTGCACATTTAATACATCTTTTTCTTCTATGTGCAACAAAAAAATGGTGATTATGTCTAATATTAGAATAGAAACCATCCATTAGGTAACATTTCTATGTGTTATTGATTCGTTAGTTGTCGTTTAATTGAAGTTCATCTTAAATAAACAATAAACGATCTAAATCATTAATTTTAATTTTGCGTTGTCCTTGTTGTTTAATTATCCCATCCGCTTCAAAACCTGCTAAACGTCGACTTAATGTTTCTGGTGTTGTTCCTAAATAAGAGGCGATATCCTTTTTGCTCATCGGCAATTCAATAATTTCGCCAGTATTACCTTTTGCTTGTTCCGCCAAAAATAATGCAATTCTTGTCTCAACCTTTTCAGATACAATACTCGCCGTCTGTTTCTCAGAATTTGCTAATCGATTCGCAAATTCATTCAATACTTTCAAAGAAATAGTCGGATATTTCACGAGTAATGCTTGTAAATCATGTCGATTAATAATACAGATTTGCGAATCTACCATCACTTCTGCATAATTTTCCAATACTGTCGCCTTAAAAAGCGCTAATTCACCCGTGAAATCGCCTGGATTTAATAAACGTACTAATTGTTCTTTACCTAATTCAGATAATCGATAAATTTTTACTTGTCCCGAATTCACAATATAAAGTGAATCTGATTCATTGCCCGCATGAAATAAAATTTCACCTCGTTTAAATGATACAGATTGCACAGCCTGCATGACATCGTCCATTTGTTCTTGTTCTAAATGATTAAATATCGGCACGAATGACACACAGCTTTTATCTTTCCCTGTTCCATGAACGGAACATACCTTGTTCCCCATTCTTCTTTCCTACCTTTCTAAAAGATACGCAAACGAAGTAGAGGCTACTGAACAAGTTAGCACTTGCACATTTTATTGAACGTAGGATTCGCATCCTGACTAGACTTCACCTTCCTGTAGTCGTTTACGCTTCTTTATATTGTAGTTTGCTTTTTACATTCCTTCCTTTTTGCGATTGAATGTTAATAACCTCATCCCATTGATAATAACTAGTAATACGCTTGCTTCATGGATAAACATACCTGATGCAAGGTGTACACTACCATGTAAGACTCCGATTAACAGTAAGAAAACTGTGCCAACAGCGAAAAATGTGTTTTGCTTCATATTTCTTACAGTCGCTTTTGCAAGTGAAAAAGCATGTGAGAATTGCATTAGTTTATCTGCCATCAAAACAACATCTGCTGTTTCCATGGAGGCATCTGTCCCACCCTCGCCCATTGCAAGCCCTATATGAGCCGTCGCAATCGCTGGTGCGTCATTAATGCCATCACCTACCATTGCGACCACATGCCCTTCTGCTTTGAGCCTTTTCACATGATTCACTTTGTCTTCTGGCAATAGTTCTGCTTCATATCCATTTAGTCCCAGCTGTTCTGCAACTAGTTTTGCTGTATGTTCATTATCACCAGTAAGCATAAACATTTGCTTTACACCGTTTTGGCGCATTTGTGCTAACGCAGCTTCCGCATCATCACGGATTTCATCGGCGATGGAGACAATTGCCGCTAATTCCCCATCCACACTAGCAAAAATCGCGGTATTACCTAGTTTTTCACGTACAATCACATAGGACTCTATTTCTACTGGTATCGCAATGTTTGCTTGTTTCATGAATGTTCGGTTTCCAATTTCGAGCACTCGACCAGCGACGACTGCACGAATCCCATTTCCTTTAATTACTTCCGCTTGTTCCACGTCTCCACTCAGATCGAGCTGACGTTTTCGTGCTGCTTTGACAATCGTTTTTCCCAAATGATGCTCTGATATTAATTCTGCTTGAGCAATTAATTTGAATATAGTTGCCTCATCCTCATCTGTAAAAACTTGCACATCAGTTACTTCTGGCTGTCCTTTAGTAAGTGTCCCTGTTTTATCAAACACGACAGTATCCACTTTAGATAGTGAATCCATCACTTGCCCACCTTTAATAAGGACACCATTTTTTGCCCCATTCCCAATTCCAGCCACATTCGACACTGGCGCCCCTATGACTAATGCACCAGGACAAGCAATGACAAGAAAGGTAATAGCAATATGCAAATCACTAGTGAGTAAATAGACGAGTATAGCAAGTCCAACGATTGCCGGAGTATAAATAGTGGCAAATTTATTTAAAAATTTCTCTGTTTTCGACTTAGACTCTTGCGCTTCTTCCACAAGCTCAATTATTTTCGCAAATGTCGTATCATCGCCAACCTTCTCTGCCACCAGTTCCATATACCCACTATCTACTATTGTACCACTAAATACAGAGTCGTCGATATGTTTTAAAACAGGCACAGACTCCCCTGTCACGGCTGCTTCAATGATGGACGCTTGACCTGTAATGATTTTCCCATCAACTGGAATTTTATCCCCCGAATGGATCATGACACGATCACCAATCTCAACATCATCCACCAATAACGCTACCTGCTCCCCTTCACGAATCACTACCGCTTCTTCTGGAGCCATATCGGTTAATTCTCTTAAGGATGAACGAGTTTTTTCTAATGTTCGTTCTTCCAAATAATCACCAAATAAAAAGAGGAACGTAACAATCGCCGATTCCACATATTCGCCAATAAATAAAGCCCCTATGACAGCAATCATCACTAATAATTCAATACTAAATGTCTTCATTTTTACCGCTTGAATCGCCTTAATTAATATAGGAATACTTGACAGCACCGTAGCTAAAATAAGTAAAGCGCTCTTTACATCCCCACCAAATACAAAAGCTACTACAATTAAACTAAACGAAATTGCTGTTAATTGATTCCGATATCGATGAATGAATAATTGCATCTTCCTTGCTCCCTTTCCTTCTACCTATAGCTTAAGTGAATATAACTTAAAATGAATTGACCCAAGTCAAGAATGGGAGAAATGCTTTGTTAGGCACAAAAAAACTTATAATATCAAACTGTTATAAGTCTTAGCGAAAACTCTGTGAGATTATGTCCATTTCATCAATGCTTATTTCATATGACAATCCAAACAACTTAAGTAAAATAAATCACTTACGATACTTTCGTTTTAGTAACTGGATAGCCAAGCTTTTGAATGATCACACGTAATCCTTCTGCTTCTATCACAGCTTCATCAAATTCTGTTTTCACTTTACCAGAGTTAAATAACACCCTCGCTTCAGTGACACCTTCTGTTTTCGTTAAGACTGTTTCTATTTTTTTCACGCAAGATGGACAAGTTAACGGTTCTAATTGAAATACTGCTTTTGTCATCTTATTACCCTCCCTCATCTTTTATCTATAATATAAATCAATTTCTTAAGAATAAAATTGACGACCATCAAGAATGAGTGAACTTTTTAAGATAAATGAATCAATTTCATACTACGGATTTAGCACCAGGGTAGTTTTTTATAATGATAAAATTGATTCAAATGATAAATAGATAGATTTTCCTTAGATTATTGATAAAATATATAGTAAGCGTAAAACTTGCAGTTATATTCTTCTATAACAAAAATACAGAACGATATGAATCTAGTACATCGATCACTGCTTTACGATTATTATGAAAAAGTGGAGGAAACTTATGCATATTGCGATTGCACTGATTATTTTTCTTATTTCGCTCGTTCTCATCATCGTTCAACCTAAAGGATTATCAATTGGTTGGACTGCTGTTGGAGGCGCTGTTGTCGCTCTGTTATTTGGAGTAGTCACTTTCCAAGATGTTATCACCGTTACGGACATTGTGTGGAACGCGACCTTAACGTTTGTTGCACTCGTCATTATTTCGCTCGTCCTCGATGAACTTGGCTTCTTCGAATGGGCTGCGCTTCATATGGCAAAAATCGCTAAAGGAAATGGTGTGAAAATGTTTTTTCTTATCATTATCTTAGGTGCACTCGTCTCCGCACTTTTTGCAAATGAT
>JAPFCO010000377.1 GCA_026169505.1 Pseudogracilibacillus sp. | reverse complement strand
GTTTCATGCATACTCAGTCCATCTCAATCCCTTTCCATCAAGGTTTGGAAACACAAAAAAGGGATATAGGTGGATAGGTATTGACTGAGATGTATCTCATTTCCATCATTTCACATCATTTAGATAGTTGTTAGTTAGATACAAACTACACATTTAATAATAGACTTCTTAGAAAAGTTCACCATTACTAAAAACTGATTCACTTTCAAAATCTTCAGTAGTAGGAGTGAAAAGCCTCTTAATACCAATAATCTTTTCTTCATTATTTAAGTCTGAATAACTTAGGTTATTCTCATTCTTTTTATCGCTATTATATGATTTTTCAATTAAATATTCTAATTCTTTATTAGAATTACCTTGTTCTTTTTCAAGAATAAAATTAAGAAGTTCTATTATGTTTTCACCTCTTAAGAACTCATAAACTTTCATTGAATCAGTTAACGAGAAGACCTCTAATATCACAAGAAGCTCAACATACCCCCAGAGATTCCTATCACTTCCTAAGTAATGCCTATGCATCATGGAACCTCTATTAGTTTGCTTAAAATAACCCGTTTGTAATTTTTGCGCAATGCTTTTGCAAATTCTATTTAGTGTACGTAATGATTCTAATTGATCTAGCCTCATATATTTAATTATTAAATTTCTTATGCTTTGTATACTATAACCTATTGAGAAGCTTTTAAGTTTTTCATCAATATAGGATTCAATTTCGTTTTTAGTCAGTTTTTTAAGTGATACTATTTCATCAAAAACTTTATGTGTAAATATTTCTACATTATATTTATAGCCATAGTAATGTTTAATGATACTACTTAATTGATTCATATCAACAGAGTAAACTATGTGAGTAGGAAGCTCATCCTGTAAATGATGAAACATCTCTATTGTTCTTAATGCAAAATCCGGCTTTGCTCTATCTAATTCATCAATAAAAATAATCAGTTCATTTGACCTTTCTTCCTTAAATTTTTTAACTGCTGTTATCATGGTCTCATTCAAAGCATCAATATACTCCGATTCATTTAAAAGCCTATTATATGTATCATCCCTATTTTTAGACATGGCTATATTTAAAAATGGTAAGTTCAATCCAACCTGTGGTTCAATTCCATTCTTTTGAATATCACTCATTATTATTTTAAATATCTCTGGTAATTCTTTTTGCATTACTTTTAGCAATGCAAAAAGTGGATCTTGATAGTGTTCATATTTCCATGCGTCTAAATATAATACTAAAGGTTTAGTCCCTTCATCAATCTTGTCTAAATGATCAATAATTCCCATGATTGTAGTTGTTTTACCACTTCCCCAAACTCCGTTTATACATATGTGCACAGATCTCGTTTGATTTTGAAGGTGTTTGATAAAGCCCTCTATAAAAGGTTTCCGGCCTAACCAATTGAAATTTGGATCTTTTATCGCCTTTTTGATTTCGTTTTTATTTCTCAAAAATACCCTCCTTAATATATTATTACTCTAGTAAGCTGTCCGCTTTTAATGTGTGTCTTCCCGACTTTTCAAACTAAAATACGACGATATATTAATAAAAAAACATTTTTTAGATATTAAATAATTGCACCCGATTAGTTAAGTGGTATCATTCTATTTAATATTTAAATATGTAATTGAGTTTTTCTGTCCAATTGATAATCCACAACCTTGTTTAAATTGTTAAGAGTTAACTTGATATCTACATATCTGCTAAAAACAAAATAAAAAGCCATTTTGCCATATTCGTTATAATAAAACTTAATTATTATTAAGTCATTTTTATTTACTCCACTTATTTTGGAAGCTATCTCCAAAACATTTTCTAGATTACAATCATCAATAATGTTTACCTCATTAAAATAATAAGATTCTTTCTTTGAAAAAGGTCATATTCAGTTAATCTCTCATCAAAACTAGGAACTTGAATTAAAGTATTTAATGACAAAAAAAATATTTTTTTATTCTTTATCAAACTCAACATTCCCTATAAAATCCGCGACCTCATAGGGTTCAAAGGGTTTTATATACTTTTTCTCGGCTTCCTCTATAACTTCTTGACCTGTTCTTATGGCATGATTTAAAGGTACTGGATATACTCTAATATAGCCATCCTCAATAGATGCATAAGTATAACTAATCTCATCTTGTCTAGTTTTATTTTGCAAATATAAAGTAGTTACATCTTCTGGATATCCAACCTCAGCATCATCATCAATGTAAGGAATAGGATCTCCTTCATTATCGTGGGTTACACCAATGACTGGTTTATCACCATCATATTCTGAACTGTATGCTGCCCAAGAATCTAGACTTGGTACACCTCTTAATGTCATAATAATCCGTGCATAATCAATTTCTAACTGATTATAGTTATTTTGTAAATCATGATTAGACATAGAATAGAGAGACTCATCATTCGTAATTAAATTTAAGATTTTTTTATCATCTATATAACTTAGTTCGAATTGTTCTGTTCCACTTTGGCTATGAAATCCCCACTGTTCATCTTTGTCACTATCTAAATCAAGTGTTAAAACATTTCCTTCTACAGTTTTATCCAAAATAGTTGATGTCATATCAAAATCCCAACGATTAAAACTTTGGAAAAAATCGTCTCCTAACACTATGATGTCTGACATTCCTATAGGTGAGTTATACGGCTCTCCTATAAAAGACACATATATTCCTTTAAAGTCTTCATATGTATACGTTTGTTCTTCAACAATTTCTTCTGGCTTTGCATGATCATCTTCCGTTCCCGCTTCTTCTACTTGAGCTCTTTCTTCCTCTGCTCCTTGTTCTATTCGTTCGTCTGCGATTTCACTTTCACTAACAAGAGCATGTATTCCAATAGTTCCAAATATTAGAAGAAGAACGCCAAGCATCCAAAACCCCCATTTCTTATAAAACGGTTCTGAAGGTCTTGATCTAATTTCATTCCCATGTTCATCATAAAATCTTTTCTTTGCCATCTGTTCTCTCCCTATTTACTTCTTCCATTTCTATCGATACAATTCCACTGCTTTATATAGTTAATTAACATTTTCATAGCCACAATCTTGACCCGTTTATTGAATACCAATTTCTTATATACATTGTATCATAATTACTTTCACACCTTCAAATTATCCAAATATTGTAAACTAATTATCTAAACTAGTTAATCCGTAAATCTTTTGTATTACTCGCACATCACGTTCTTATCACATAATTTGTTGCCTTTTATATGTAGTGAAGTTTTCTGATCTTTTCAGTGAACATGGTAGTGATGTCTTATACCCAAACAGATTTTAGCAATTTCACCACGGTTTTATTACGTTTCTAAAAGAAAAAGCCCTTGTTCACTACATAATACATCATTTCTTCTACTTCATATCACCTTAAACATTTAAAAACTTCCGTAGAGACTTCCTTCATTGTTCACTTAGTTTAGATGAAGTTTTTCTCTTGTTTGTTTTATATAATCAAATATCGAATTTTTTGATAAACACAATATCCATTTATTATTTATTTCTAGTAACCAAATTTTCTAAAGTACATATTCTTGATATATTCAATATCGAAGAACCCTCTACCTTCTATCATTAAAAATAACATTTATCGCATAACGCCTCTAATTAAACGTTATCACTTTCTATAAATCGATGGTTTCCATAAATAATTTCCTCAATACCAAAACTACACGCACCTAATATAAGTGATATATATATCACTCAATTATTGCTGACTCAACAATTGAATTGTTTTCATAACCAACTACCTAAAATTACATATCTCTTTTTAATTCGTATGCATTAAAAACACCCTCATCTAATGATGACGGCATCTCATATAAGTGTTTTCTTTTGTTAATATATAATCTTACTTCTTGCTTTCCGACTACTCTATTATATTTCTCTTATTCATATATAACTAAATAGATAACCTCCAGGCTAGCACCTCGTGTGACATTTGGGCCCTTCTGGCAGCAGTCAATACAAATAGCTTAAATTACTACCTAGTATAATAGAATACGACACAACAGCCTAAAATAAGCGATTTGTAAATTATGCATTTAAACATGATAAAAACATTCATGATCATGTATTTACTGAGCTACTCCATAGTCGGAAATGTTAAAGCACATAAAAATTTTTATTTAGAAAATGAAAGGAGTACAGAGGGATGTAAAATCTCTGCACTCCTTTAGTTATTCTTTTATCTGTTTTAAATAACTTTCGATCATTTCTCTTAATAGCGTACCGACGTAAATTTCCTCTTGTCTACAAAACTCAACCAATTCCTGTTTTGTTTCTTCTGTTAATCTTACTTGCACAAACTCCGTATATTCGCTTTTCTTGGATTTTCCTTTTACTGCATGTAAATCTACTTCATACTTAATTCCTTGTCTCGACATCTCTGCAAGCTTTGAATCCATCTTGTAACACTCCTCACATCAATCTGTCTTACATGACTATTACTAACTATCGAACACTTAATATATATCGAATTGGTTTAGATATTATTAAATATCTAATAGCTCTTCTTCTTTTGTAACAAACATAACGATATCTTCATCATCTTCAACACTCTAATCACTCTCCAGTATTTCTTATTTGTTAATAATCATAAGAAACCCCTTTAAATTCTACTAGTCCGTAAAATATTACATATAAACTTAAATACTTCTTTTGGATAAATAGTTGAATCAATTCCATCATTATTAAAAAGTAAATATGATTGAAATATTTTCTTCAAATACTTTTTAAATATCTAATAATTCATCTTCTTTAAGCACAAACCTAACGATATTCTCTTCGTCTTGCACTACCTGATCGTTCTGCAATATTTCCAGGATATCAACAATGATACGAAGTTCTTTCAGCGTTCTGG
>JAPFCO010000331.1 GCA_026169505.1 Pseudogracilibacillus sp. | reverse complement strand
TTACACTGTGAAGGAATCTTCTAGGCGTACGGTGCAAGAGAAGTCCTAGGAATAACATCGTAAAGTTGACAATATTAATATTTAAATCGAATCCGTTCGAATAAAAGTGATAAACAACATAAATCATACCTAATAAACCGATAATGATTGAAATAGCTTTGCTATTTTCTAAGCGATCAGAGAAAACAATGCTTTCTTGTTCATTTTCTTCTTCTTTCTCTTCTTCAAAAGTATCAGACTCATCCAAATTAATGACTGGATTTTGGATTTCTAAACCTTCTCTCGACTTAAGTAACAGCCGATTTAAAAAAGGTAATGTGATAAGTAATACAAAAACAATGAATAAGTTGAAGCTACTAAACATCGTTTCTGTTACCGGTATAGTACCCATTTCCTCTTCCAGAAAATGCCCGGGGGTCGCAATTAACAACGGGATGGAACCTGAAAGTCCCCCATGCCATAGTAAAAATCCACTATATGCACTGGCAACGAGTAATCGATAATCGACAGAAGGTATTCTTTTTACTACTTGTATTGCAATAAGACCACCGACAACTAGTCCAAAGCCATAGTTAATTAATGAAGCAATTGATGCAACAAACGTGACCAACATAATTGCTTGTGCCGGTGTTTTGGCTAATCCACTAATTTTAACTAACAATGATTTGACGAATGGCGTATTTGCTAATACATATCCTGTTACAACAATTAATGCCATCTGCATGGAGAATTCTAGTAAATCCCAAAAACCTTCACCCCAGTAACTGACCATTTCCATCGGTGAGTTATCCACAAATATCATTCCCATAATAAAAACGACAAATGTTAATATGATTGCAAATATAAAAGCATCCGGTAAAAACCTTTGTACAATTCTATCAAAAAAGCGTGTAATTCCTTTCATAGAAATCTACCTCCTTATAAACATATAATTTTTATTCCTTCTATATAATATGAACAAGCTCCGTAAAGTATCTCTTCATTAACATTTTAATACGTCAATTAGCTAGATCTTCCAAACACTTATTGATCTCCTGTTGCAATATCATTGGAATCATCTTCAATCCATTCACTAAACCCACCTGCAAATAACGCTACGTCTTTATAGCCTGCTTCCACCAAAGCAACCATATTCATACAAGCTGAGCCTCCGGAACCACAGGAAACAACGACTTTTTCATCCGGATGAATATGTTGAAAATGTGCTTGTAATACAGTTTTAGCTTTTAAATTACCTTGGGCATCAAATATTTCTTTCGACTCATAGTTTACCGCTCCCGGTATATGACCTGCCTTTTTATATGCAGGCTCAACTTTTCCACTATATCTTTCATAAGAGCGAGAATCAATTAATGTTAGCGTCTCTTCTTGGAGCTGTTGTCTCACCTCAGTTAATGTCATAACTGAACTTTTGCGAAGATTCACTTGATAAGTGGTTGGTTCTTTCACCCTTAGTTCGGTTGATTGTTCATAATCTTCATTTTCCCATGCTGGATAACCTCCGTGCAAAATAAAGATCCGGTCATGTCCTAAATGGTGTAGAGCGACCCAAGCCTTCGATGACGCACGATTGTTGCCTTGATCATAGAGAACAATATTATCTTTTTCACTAATCCCTAATGAACCTAATTTTTCCGCTAATCGATGAGGTTCCGGCAAAAACTGCTTCTCTCCCGTTACATCCTTCTTCATATCTAAAAATACGGCTCCGGGGATATGACCAGCTCCATATGCCGCTTCTCCTGAATCATATGCACCATATTTTGTTCGAACATCTATAATCATTAAATTTTCTTTGTTCAATTGTTCTTTCAATTCATTAGCTGCCATCATAATCGTCATCAAATATCCCTCTTTTCATCATACAAAAAACACTCCGCAGTATGGTCATTCACTAAACCTACCGCTTGCATAAAGGAGTAGCAAATAATTGGTCCAACAAAGCTAAAACCATGCTTTTTCAATGTTTTACTTAATCTTATTGATTGTTCCGTTGATGCCGGCACATCACTATCTACTTGCGGATGAGCATTCATTTGTTGTTCGCCTACAAAACTCCATAAAAACGCATGAAAACTTCCATACTCCTGCTGCACTTGTAAAAAAACTTTAGCGTTTTGAATAGTTGACATAATTTTCCTGCGATTCCTTATAATTCCTGTATTGTTCATTAATTTATTGAGTTGATCATCTTCGTACAGTGCAACTTTAGCTGGATCAAATTGTGCAAAAGCTGCTCGGTAATTTTCACGTCGCTTTAATATAGTCAGCCAACTCAAGCCAGCTTGTGCCCCTTCTAACGTAAGCATTTCGAACAAATAATGGTCATCTTTAAAATGTTCTATATTTCCCCACTCTTTATCATGATATTCCTTATAAATAGGATCTTCTGTCACCCAACTGCAACGCTTTGTATTCAATTTACTCGACACCTTTCGTCACATCATTTTCATCATAAGAAATCCAGTCACTAAAACTCCCTGGATATAACTTTACATTTGTAAATCCAGCGCGTTTTAATGCGATAATATTAGGGCAAGCGGAAACCCCAGAACCACAGGATACAATAATCTCTTCTGCATCGTTCAATGCTTTAAACTGTTCCTGTAACATCGTTTCGTCTTTCCATTTATTTTCATCCGTTAAGACATCTTGCCAAAAGTAATTTCTTGCTCCTGGAATATGGCCAGCTTTTTTATATAAAGGCTCTTCTTCACCAATATATCGTGCAAATGCTCTGGAATCGATTAGAACAGACTTCATTGGGTCGCGTTTTTTCACTTCTTCCATTGTAACTACTTCATTAGGTGTTGTTTCGGCAGTAAACACAACTGGCTCAATTTGTGGCACTTCATCTGTGACACGATAGCCTAGATCAATCCATGCTTGATAACCACCTTCTAAGATCATGCTTTCCTTGTGTCCAATATAGTTTAACAGCCACCAAGCACGAGCAGCGAACATACCACCTGTATCATCATAGATAGCCACTTTTCGGTCTGGATGAATGCCGATAGAACCTAGCTTACTTGCTAATCGATCGATATTTGGTAATGGATGATTCCCACCATGTTGCCCCACTTTACCGGATAGATCCTTGTCTATGTCTAAAAAGAAGGCACCAGGAAGATGTGCTTTATCGTATAACCCTTTACCTAAGTAAGATTGGTGTAAATGAAAACGCACGTCCACAACAGTTACCTCATCATTTGCTTGTAATTGTTTTAACTGTTCACATGTTATAATATAAGACATGAAGTTCCTCCTTTATTGTTGCACTTTCATCTATTTTACCATAACATCTTAGGACAAGATGAAGTTTTTGGAGGAGCTATATATGAATATACAAGAAAAATTACAAGAACGATTGATTCGTTACGCAAAAATAAATACCCAATCAAATGAGGATTATGATACGACGCCAACAACGAAAGGACAACTCGAATTAGGCCGGCTACTTGTCGATGAGTTAATGTCAATTGGAATGCAAGAAGTCCAGATTGATAACAACGGCTACGTTATGGCAACATTACCCGCTAACACAACAAAGCAAGTGCCTACGATTGGCTTTCTAGCACATGTAGATACCGCAACAGACTTTACTGGAAAAGATGTTCAACCCCAAATATGGAAGGATTATGATGGATCTGACTTATCTTTACACCCAACCATTCCCGTCACGATGAAAACGACAGAGCATCCAGAGTTATTAGATTATGTAGGACATACATTAATAACAACAGACGGTACTACCTTATTAGGTGCTGATAATAAAGCAGGTATTGCAGAAATTATTACTGCAATGGAATTGCTCATCAATCAAAAAGAACTAGAACATGGTGAAGTCCGTGTAGCATTTACACCTGACGAGGAAATTGGACGTGGCCCTCATAAATTCGATGTTGACGCTTTTCGTGCAAAGTTTGCCTATACAGTTGACGGAGGTCCACTTGGTGAATTACAATACGAAAGTTTCAATGCAGCAGCCGCACGTCTTATTATTCGAGGTAATAATGTTCATCCAGGAACGGCAAAGGGTCAGATGGTCCACTCAACAAAGATAGCTTCGGAATTAATTCAAGCATTACCAGCAAAAGAATCCCCTGAATATACAGAGGGATATGAGGGCTTTTACCATTTGATCGACTTACATGGGGATGTGGAACAAACAGAGTTATATTATATTATCCGTGATTTCGATCAAACTGCATTTACCGCTCGAAAAGAAACATTAGAATCACTCGTCAACACATTACAAGATAAATATCCAAAGGCGAGTTTTGAATTAGAGATCACAGACCAATATTATAATATGCGTGAAAAAATCGAACCAGTAAAAGAAGTCGTTGACATTGCTGAGGAGGCAATGAAACAATTAGCTATTAAACCAATTATTGAGCCAATTCGTGGTGGGACAGATGGTTCCCAACTCTCTTATATGGGCTTACCGACACCAAATATTTTTACCGGAGGTTTAAATTTCCATGGAAAGTATGAGTTTATATCTGTACAAGATATGGAAAAAGCAGTCCAAGTTATCGTGCGAATTTGTACATTATTCGAGGAGCAACAGTAATTTCCATTGCCAAACGACCTCCTTTTATGAGAAAATGGTAGACGATATGGAGGAAAATGAAGATGATTAAAAAGGGATTTCTCGCTTCTGCACTACTAACTATTTTCTTAGTCGGTTGTAGCACAGACGAGCACAACACTGAAGAAACATTCCAAGAGACAGAATCAAGTGATAAAACAAATGAGGAAACAATTAATTCTGAAACGAAGGAAATCATGTTACCTGAGGATGAATTACAAAGACTAGATGAAGGAGACAATGTCCTTCAACTGCAACTGGCACTTATTGCATTAGGATACCCTCTAGAAGAGACTGAGAAATATGACGAAAAAACTACTTGGGCAATAACGGATCTACAACTACGTGAAGATTCAGTTCATATAAATGGTATTTATGATTCAAAGATGCAGAAGATGATAGAGGAACTGTTGGCAACTGAGGATACGATTGACACTCCTTATAAGTTAGCAGAACCCAAGGAGCCAGATGTCCAAACAGACATTGTCGAAAATCCGTATGAAATATTATCTGTTGTAAATAAACGCTTTTCACTACCTAGCGATTATGAACCTGAAGACTTAACAGAGCCAGATGTACGCTTTCCTTTTACAGAGGATGATCCTAAAAAGCAACTTCGAGAAGAAGCAGCACATGCTTTAGAAAATTTATTTGCGGCGGCTGATCAGGTCGGTATTCAATTATTTGCCCAGTCCGGCTTTCGCTCGTATGATAGGCAGGAATCTATTTTTGCAGCTAATGTAGAAAGTGACGGGGCAGACCATGCGAATACGTATAGTGCAAGACCTGGAGAAAGCGAACATCAAACCGGACTTGTCATGGATGTGACATCAGAGCAAGTAAATTTTGATTTAACAACCGATTTTGGTGAAACAGACGAAGGTAAGTGGGTTAGCGAGCATGCTCATGAATATGGGTTTATCGTTCGCTATCTAGAAGGAAAAGAAGATATTACAGAATACCAATATGAACCATGGCATCTTCGGTACGTCGGAATTAGTGCAGCAACAGAAATAAAAGAAAATGAACTAACATTAGAAGAGTATTTACACATTGAGTGAATAAGTTGTTTGAGGAGTAAATTTTCACTACCAAGTTAAATTCCGTGCTAATCATAACAAGAAACAGCTCCAATCATCAAAATTGATGATTGGAGCTGTTTTCATTATTATTCTAGTGTTATTACTAGTTTTATATAAATAATCAGCTTATTATAATCTAATTAATTTATTCCCTAACGTTTGTAAAGGTCTCGCTCCATCTTTCGTTATATGAAACCCATTTTCATATCGAAATCCACCCCAAGAGTTAAAAAACAAGGGAATATCAACAGAAAACACCATGTTTTCCTTTATAGTTTCTTTAAACTGTTTATTTAATGATGGTGGTTCAAATTCACTTACACCGATACTATGCCCACCTGTATAGACAAAATGTTTTGAAAGTCCCGCCTTCTCAATAACTCCTCTTGATGCTTCGTCAACTTGATAGCCTTCACTGCCAGGCTTTAGTAATTCTTGAGCAGCTTCTTGAGCGGAAATAGCTGCATTAATAGCAACTTCAATTTCTTCGTCAACTTCGCCAACTATAATCGGCCTTGCAATTGCCGCATGGTAACCTTCATACCTCGGAGCAATTGTTAAAATGACTAATTCATTTTTTTGAATTTCTTTAAAGGAGGTTCTAGCGATAATAGGGGCACTATTCTTCTTCCCTGAAGCTACCATTGTATCAATCCCCATACCTTCAGAACCTAGCGATCTCATAACGTATTCAGCTTCTGCCGCTATTTGTCTTTCAGTTTTACCAACTGCGATTGCTTCAATCGCAGCTTTCATTCCACTTTCCGCGATATGATATGCGTGTTCAATTACTTTAATCTCATCTTCAGTTTTAATTAAACGAAGATCCATTACTAATGAATCTGCTGGTAATAGTGCACCTTTTCCTAAAATATCTTCTAACTGCACATAAAAGGTATGTGACATTTTATCTGATCCTGCTATTCCTATTTTCTTAAATTCTCTACCTAGTTTATTTTGAACTTGGTCAATGGATTGTTTTAACGTGACAACTTCAGCAAATGGAAATTCATGTGCTCCATATATAAATTCATCTACTACATTTACATTATCACAGTATGACGATGCATAGACATACTCTTGAGATTCGTATCCAGTTAGTAATACCGCCTCTCCTTCAACAGGCATTAATACACATGCTGGTTCAAAATGAGGTTGGTAATTGAATAACCACCTTGTATATTCTTGCCCAAATACAGCTCCATCATTTGCGTACAATATTAGTAAATCATAACCTTCTTTCTTCATTTTATCTTTAAGGTTACTTTGTCTTTGTTTAAATTCTGCTTCAGAAATTACCGGGTAACTCATAAATATCCTCCTTCAATAATAACTATAATATCTTTACATATTAGATCAATAAACGTCTTTCCACTCATCAATGTTTTCGGAATCAAACTTAAATGGTTCTCCTAGTAATATTTCAGTACCTTCCGCTGTTTCACTTTCTACTACATCATAACTACCTAATTCACCAGCTTCAAACGAGTCTCCTTCATCTCCGTTAATTGTCCCATCAACTAAAGCATGAGCTGCATAGCCGGACAGATAGCCTAAATCAATTGGATTCCATAAATAAATCCAAGGTGATACACCATTTTCAATATATTCAGCCATTTCACTTGGTAAACCAAGTCCTGTCACCTTGATATCATCTCCTAAATCTCTATCAGTAATTACTTTAGACGCTGCAGCAAGACCAACCGTTGTAGGTGATACGATTGCTTTTAAATCTGGATACGACTTTAATAATGCTTCTGTTTCTGACACACTTTTATCTCTTAAGTCATCTCCATATGCTACTTTGACTAATTCAATATCTTCATATTTAGCATCTTCTAACTCTTTTTCCATCCATTCAATCCATAAATTCTGGTTAGTTGCTTGTGACGTTGCACTTAATATGGCAAACTCACCTTCATAATCCATCATTTCCGCAACTGCTTCAACTTGTACACGTCCAACCCCTTCTGGATCTGCCTGGTTTACATTAACCATTCTACTGTCTGCATTTACTGCAGAGTCGGTAGAGACAACTTTTATCCCTTGATCCATTGCTTTTTTAAGTACTGGCTCTAAAGCGTCTTCGTCATTACCAGAGATAACAATACTATCTACTTGTTGAGTAATTAACTCTTCAATTATTTGAACTTGTCCCTCAACGCTAGGTGAATCTGGAGCTCTTAAAATAGCTTCGTCCCCCATTTCTTCAATAGCGTTTTCAAATCCTTCCATTAATTTTTCCCCAAAAGGATTTCCCGTATTTTTAAACACTATTGCATGTCTTTTCGGTCCTTCTTTCGAGCCCTCTCCTTCACTACTATCTTCACTGGAAGCATCACTACCACATGCCGCTAAAACCAAAACTACGATTAACATAAAAGATGTGAGAATTTTCTTCATATTTATTCCTCCTTTTTTATTTTTATTGAACAGTTGTAAACTGTTTAATAACATCGTTAACTTTTTTTACTTTCGTTTACGTCTTTTAAATTTAATGTTTGTGACCGTAACCGAAATAATTAGTAACAACCCTGTTATGACTAATAGTGATTGTGCTGGAACATTAATTAATCCTAATCCATAATGAAGAAATCCGATTATAAATACTGCAATAATCGCACCAAGCATTTTTCCTTTTCCACCTGCTGTACTAATACCTCCTAGCGCTACCATTGCAATGACATCTAACTCATACATATCCGCTACATTTGGCCTAGTACTTCCCATTCTTGATGTTAAAAATATCGCTGTAATTGCAGCAGCTATTCCTGCCACCGTGAATACAATTATTTTTATTTTATCTACTTTAATACCAGAAAACCTACTTGCTTTCGTATTACTTCCAATTGCATATATATGTCTTCCAAAAACCGTTTTGTGCAATATAAGTGTTGCTATAATTGCAAAAACAATGAAAATAATTAATATAAAAGGAATTCCTCCGACATATCCCCAACCAAAGTAATTAAACCATTCAGGAAAACCTCCAGCAGATTGATCCTCTAACATGACATAAGCTAATCCCCTGTAGAAAATCATTGTAGACAATGTCACAATTACCGCGGAGAGCTGATATTTCACTATTAAATATCCATTTAAGAAACCACAAATCGCTCCTACTAAAATACATGCTAATATAGCCACTACCATTGGCACCCCAGCGCTGTATAAAACACCCATCGTTACTGCTGAAAGAGCAACAGTTGAACCAACAGAAATATCAATTTCTCGCATAAGCATTATTAAGACCATTGGAAATACAATAAAAGCCTTATCAAGAAACGTCATCGTTGCACCAGTAATACTGTTATAATTTAAAAAGTACGGTGAAACAACACTATTAACAACCATAATGAGTGCAAGTATTAGAATTAGTAACCATTCCCATTGAAAAAAGAATGTTTTCCAAGAAAACTCTCTTTTGTTTAGAATAGTTCTACTATGAACAGAATTATCTCTAGCCATCTAAATCACCCGCCTTAATAATTGATTCTTTTCATACTTTTGCTTCACTATGACATTAAATAAAACAGCGAAAAGAATAACAGCACCTTCTATGGCTGATTGCCAAAATGGTGAAACGTGTATGAGAGGTAGTGCATTATTTAAAACACCTAGTAAAAGAGCTCCTAATAAAACTCCTGTAATTTTGCCAACGCCACCATTGATGCTTACGCCTCCCAAAATACATGCAGCTATGACAGTTAATTCATATCCACTTGCCGTATTTCCTTGTGCTGAAGCATATTGCGAAACCCATAATACGCCTGATAAACCTGATAAGCCCCCCATTATGGAGTACACTAACATCAATACTTTATTATTATTTATACCTGAAATTTCTGCGGACTCTGGGTTACTACCGACTGCATAAATCCTTCTGCCAGTGACAGTGTATGTCATAAAGTAGTAAAAAAACAAAAAGACAATGATTGCTATGAAAATAAGTGTATTAACACCTAAAATATTACTAGTTGCAATACTTTTGAATGATGCAGGCATTTGGTGGGCATTGATCCATTCTCCACCCGCCACCATGAAGGTCATTCCTCTATACACATACATTAATCCTAACGAAGCAATGATTGGCAACACACCTAATTTTGAAACGAGAAAGCCTAAAACGAGTCCACAAATCAAACCAACAATAATTCCAATCACTATAGCTAATAGAGGATGTAAACTTGGAAATGCACTCACTGTTTGTGCAGTAATCATACCCGACAGTGCAAGTGTAGCTGCTATTGATAAGTCTATCCCTCTTGTTAACAACACTAGAAACATACCTATTGCCAAAATTATTAAGATAGAAGCATTAGTAAATAAATCATTTAAGTTCCCTAAAGTTAAAAATTGAGGGTTTAAAAATTGAATAATAATGGATAACAGTACAATAAAGCCTAATAATCCTACTTCTCTATATTTAGCTATTTTAAATAATATACTTTCTTTTTCTTGTGACTTAACAGACATTGCATACACCTCTTTATATCATTGTCTTATTATTTCTTCTTGCGGATCTGTGACTTTTGTCATAGCGGCTTTTAAAATCAATTCTTGTGTTGCTTCTTTACCATCGAGTTCCTTTGTTACACGCCCCTCACACATGACAACTATTCGATCACTTAATCCTAAAATTTCTGTCATTTCAGAGGATACCATTATGATCCCGTAACCTCTTTCTGCTAATTCCGTAATAATGCTGTAGATTGAAGACTTAGCGCCAACGTCTACTCCTTTAGTTGGTTCATCGAATATTAATATTTCTACATCGTGTGTAAGCAACTTAGCAATCGATACCTTTTGTTGATTTCCCCCTGATAACGAATCTGCGCTATGAAATACGGATGGTGTTTTGACATCTACTTTTTCACTAAGCGTTTTTGAAATTTCTAATTCTTTTTGTTCATTTAGCCAACCTTTTTTTGAATAGCTGCCTAAAGAAGAAAGTGTAATATTTCTATAAATTTCCCAAGACATAATTAAGCTTTGGTCCTGTCTATCTTCTGGAAGATAGCTTATCCCTAAGTTTATTGCATCTGTAGGGGAATAAATTTTTTCTTCTTTACCATTTATATAAATTTCGCCTTCCTCTTTCGGATCAATACCAAATAACGCTTGGCAAACTTCACTTCTGCCTGCTCCGACAAGTCCTGTTAATCCTAATATCTCACCTTTACGAAGTGTAAATGAGACATCTTTAAAATATCCGGCTTTGCCTATCTTATTTACCCTTAAAAGTTCTTCTTTGATTTCGTTGCTTTTAGTTGGATATAGTTGTTTTATTTCTCTGCCTACCATCGCTTGTATTAAACCATCATGTGTAACTTCGTCAATATTCCAATTAGTTACGTATTTTCCATCCCTAAAAACTGTTACTCTATCTGCTAATCTGAACATATCTTCAAATCTGTGTGAAATGAAGATGATGGCTACGCCTTCATTTCTTAAAGTTTCTGCAATTTTATAGAGTTCTTCACTTTCACGATGAGTCAGAGCCGCTGTGGGTTCATCCATTATTATAATCTTCGCATTAGTAGAAAGCGCTTTAGCAATTTCCACTATTTGTTGCTCTGCTACACTTAACGAGCTTACCTCTTCCCTAGGATCTAACGATGACCCTAAACTCTCCAACAGCTCCTTTGCGTCCGAATGCATTTGTTTCCATTGTATTTTATTTGATAATCTTTTTATTTTTTCATTTCTCATATAAATGTTTTCTGTTATTGTAAGATTCGGAAAGTTAGTTGCATGCTGATAGATAGCGGCTATCTTGTATTCGCTTGCATCTCTCGGATTATTAAACTCTACCTGCTCTCCGTTAATGAACATCTCTCCACCATCCGGTTTATGTACCCCTGTAATTACTTTAATGAATGTTGATTTACCAGCACCATTCTCACCCATTAGAGCATGAATTTCACCTGACTTTAGTTGAAAATGAACATCATCTAAAGCTTTCACCCCTGGAAATTCTTTCACTATACCTTTTAGTTCCAGTACATATTCACTCATAAACTTCTCCTCCACCTCATGAGTAGTATTTTTCAGACAAGTAAGCCCTTTCATAATGTGCATTTTAGTAAGGACAATCGCGTCCAATGTTTTGTTTACCTTTAATATTAATTTTGTTTAGCTTTGTTTTCTTTTGTTTACATTATATTATCATACTTTTAATCATGTGGCAACCATATTTACAATCTTCTAGTTTATTGTTTTATATTATTTCAATTTCATGTACAGTTCATGTTTAAAGAGTAAACACAAACATTTAAACAATAATGTTTTTGGATATATGAAGTATTTTAAAATTTTAATGAGGAAGAACCTAGGTTAGATTAAAGGCGGTAATACTATTTTATAGTGATGCTCGGTACAGTATAAATTACTAAAAAGGACACCCATTAAATACCTCCTTGTAATAATAATCTCATGCTTATTTGCACGAGATTATTATTACAAGGAGGTATTCTATTTATCATATATATTAACTTTCCAGCATCCAAAATACGATTCATTCAGAATAACTAATAATTACTATTATTTGATTGTATTGATTTGAGCCTTTTTTTGAAATGTTCTTATTAGAGGCCCTATAATAACAGCTGATATGACAGTGCCTTCTCGCACTCCTTGAATGTTACCCAGCGCAATAAGCGATATGATGATTGCTATTACTACAAGACTTACGTCGAAGTAAAGCTTTATAGTACCAAACTCTTTTTTTGTTTTAATAGTGATTGCTTTAACAATACCTTCTGCTGGATTGTTAACTACATTTGCTTTTAATTGCAAAATTGTGCTATAAGCTATGATGACACAACCTGTTAAGACCATCAATACACTCATCCAGTAATACGGTTGAGATATCATTTCAACAAAATATGACCAAAAATCGATAGCTATTCCTAAAATTGGACCTACTACTAATTGTATATATTGTTCTTTCGGAAATTCTTTTCCTAATATAATGATTTGCAATAATACAAAGACAAAATTCATTAACATTGTTAACATACCAAAGCTAATTGGAATAAATAAACTTAATGTAAATGAAGGGCTTGTGATTGGTGTCGTTCCGAGATAAGCTAACGTGACTAAACTGATACCTAGACCCATCGCAAAAACACTAAGGACAAATAATGAATAAGACTTTATAACTTTGGATAAAACCAAATAAACACACTTCTTTCTGTCAAAATTTTCTCATTATAACTAATTAATCAGTTGATGACTACATCATAATCATGTTTTTATAATCTTTATAGATAATAATAGGAACACTTGTATTTGAACTCATGTATTTTTACTATTCATTGAGTGTTGAATATGCATGGATTTTACTTGAGCTTCAATACTGAGTTCTGCCGTTTTAAATGCGTGTTGCTGACTCATAGCATTTTCGGTACCGTTTAAACAATCCAATATAAACTCACCAAAAAAAGGAAAACCTACTTTATTAGATAATTCAAAATGGCTTTCCCCCATATTATTTACTAAATATAAATTGTCAGTAGCAGACGATCTAGCAACATCAATATATTTTCTTAATTCTATATATCCTTCTGTTCCAAGTATAAGGGTACGCCCATCCCCCCACGTACCTAGTCCATCAGGTGTTAGCCAGTCTACTCTAAAGTAAAATGTTGTTCCATTATCCGCTAACAATGTCGCATCACCAAAGTCTTGTAAACCCGGATAGTTAGAAAATGCATAATTGCCTACCTTACTATGCAACACTTTTGCATCATTTGCTTTCGTATAATGTAAAAACTGTTCTATTTGATGGCTTCCTATATCACAAAGTATTCCACCATATTGTTCAGGTTCAAAAAACCAATCTGGTCTAGTGTCAATATTAGCTCTATGAGGTCCTGTTCCAATTACTTGTACTACTTCTCCAATAGCCCCTGCCTCGATTAACTCTCCTGCGAATATAGCACTTTCAACATGTAATCTTTCATTATAATAAATACCCCATTTTAAATTTTTTTCTTTTACTTTTGACCTAGCTTTATTCAACTGTTCATTTTCAACAAACCCTGGTTTCGCTGAAAAGAAATGTTTATGATTGTCTAATGTTTTCAAGCCTATCGTTATTCGTTCTGACGGGATTGAGGCACTTGCAATCAAATGTACATTGTGATTTTCTAATACTTCCGTGAGAGAAGTGCACACTCTTACATTAGGATATTTTTCCATGAACCTTTTAATCTTTTCATGATCAGGATCATAAACAAATGACAGTTCAGCTCCAGCCTGAATTAATCCATCACACATTCCATATATATGACCATGATCTAAACCAACTGCAGCAAAAACAAATTCACCTTTGTCCACAACTTTTTTATCATGTTTTTTTGGTATATACATTTTCTTTAATTTATCCAAACTTACACCTCAGATGCAATGAACAATATAAAGACAATATTACGATTAAAACTCTCATTTATTCTTATGCAAAAATATAACACTTACTATTTAGTAAATGTTAAATACTTTAACACTGTTCATTTTATTTTTTTTGTGCCTTTATCACATGTATCGACTTTTCTTCCAGTTGCTCAACAATTTTATCATCTACTTTGTTATCAGTAATTATATAATCTGCAACATCTATACCATTCAAACGAAAAAAAGCTTTTACGTCGAATTTAGTATGATCGATTAAAATATATACCGTATCAGCACTGTCCATCATTTTAATTTTTATTCTTGCTTGCATCTCATCTGACTCACTAATTCCGTGTTTCAAATGGAGTCCGTTACAAGATATAAAAGCTTTACTCACATGATATGTATCAAATGTTGATTCAGCTAATGGGCCAATAAATGACATGGATTTTGAAATTAAAGTTCCTCCCGTAGATATAACAGTAATTTGCTTTTTTGTACTCAACTCCATTGCTACACGATTGGAATTAGTTAAGACTGTTAGTGGGATATCCGGCAAATCTTTAGCCATATACCAAGCAGTAGAACTTGCATCTAATATAATTTCATCACCTTCTGCAACTTCCTTTACAGCTTTATAAGCTATTTCCTTTTTCTCTTTTATATTTTTTACTTCTCTTTCAGCAAAAGGCATTTCCATCGAATTAGACGGCGCAATACTTATCGCCCCACCATGGCTCCTTGCGAGTTTTTGGTCTGTTTCCAATTTCTCTAGATCTCTTCTAATTGTTTCTTCAGTTACTGAAAATATTTTACTCAAGTCTGTTACTCGAATGCTTTTCTTTTCATTCACTAATCCCAGTATTTTTTGTTGCCTCTCTGCGACAAGCATCATAAACCCTTCTTTCCCAACTATAATACCATTCATTATATAGTAGATTCTCTGAAATGTCAGAGAATCTACTAATAATTACTAGCGAGTAAATGCCGCTGCTACGCCGCCATCAACTGTTATCATACATCCTGTGGTTTTTGCTGATTTCGATGATGATAAATAAGCAATCGATTCTGCTATATCTTCAGGTAATACATTCACATTTAATATTGTTCTTTTACGATAATGCGCTTCTAAATCATCTTCTCCAATACCGTATGAGGATGCTCTTTCTTTTTTCCAATCTGAATCCCAAATCTTCGAACCACGTATTACCGCATCAGGAAGTACTGAATTAACCCGAATACCGAATTGTCCACCATCAGCCGCAATAGTTCTAGCTAAATGTACTTCTGCAGCTTTAGCTGTGCTATAAGCAGCAGCATTTTTCCCAGCATATATAGAGTTTTTAGATCCTACAAAAACCATATTTCCTCCAATTGCTTGTTCTTTCATTAATTTAAATACTTCTCTAGCTACTAAGAAATAACCAGTGACTAGCACATTCATATTTAAATTCCATTTCTCTAGGGTTGTTTCTTCAAACGCACTCGAACTAGCTAGCCCAGCATTATTAACCAATATATCCAATCCACCATAAGTTAAAACAGCCTCTTTTATGGCTAATGACACTTCCTCTTCACTAGTCACATCCATTTTAACCGCGATAGCACGATTTGTACCGTAACGTTGATTTACTTTATCAGCTATTTCTTGAGCACCTTCTAAATTTATATCAGCTAAAACTACGTGTGCACCTTCATTAATTAATTTATAACAAGTAGCACTACCAATGCCTCCTGCGCCTCCAGTAATGAATGCAACTTTACGTGAGAACTCAACTTCTGGTGGTGCTAAACTTAATTTGTATAACTCTAAAGGCCAATATTCAATAGCGAATGACTCTGCCTCATTTAAAGATACAAATTCACCTAAAGCAGAAGCACCTCTCATTACCGAAACGGCACGATGGTAAAGGGATGCACTAATGTTTGCAGCTTCCCAAGATTTACCCGTGTTTATCATACCAACCCCAGGGATTAGAATGACACGTGGTACAGGTTCAAACATCTTATCCGTTTCTGATTTGTTACGATCAAAGTAATCAACATAAGCTATCTCAAACTCGTTAATCCCAGACTTTACTTTTTCAATTAATGTATCCACATTTTCATCTTTAGGATCCCAGTCAATAAATAGTGGAGTTTGCTTTGTATGAACTAAATGGTCTGGACAAGCTGCTCCAACTTGCGATAATTCATATGATTTTTTACCATTAACAAATTCAATAACATTCTTGCTATCATCAAAAGTGACAATCATGTCCTTTTCCTTACTTACTTTTCCTCGAACAACGGGTAAGACTTTAGAGAGTACATGTTCTCTTTCTACTTTATCGATCTCCTTATATTTCGGTCCGCCAAAAATAAGGTTATTATTTGTTTTTTCTTGAATATAATCTTCTGCTTCTCTAATTATTTCAATCGTTTTATCATAACTTTCTTTAGATGTATCTCCCCAAGTAACAAGTCCATGCTTTTCCATAATTACTAAATCAGCATTAGGGTTGTTTTGTACACCTTCTGCAATCATTTTTGATAATGTAAAACCTGGACGTACATACGGTATCCAGACATATCTATCACCATAAATTTCTTTTGCAATTTCTTCCCCATTATCTGTACAAGCAATACTGATAATTGCATCTGGATGTGTGTGATCTACATGTTTAAAAGGTAAAAATGCGTGTAATAGTGTTTCGATAGATGAACGTGGATGCTTTGAATCAATCATACACTTTTCTAAATAACTTACCATTTCCTCATCAGTCATACTATCTCTATTCATTAAAATTTTAATGTCTTCCATTTTTAATCCTGTAAAGTTTTTTTCAGTCATCGTAGCTAAATCCGAACCACTACCTTTAACCCAAAGCACCTCTACTTCTCTTCCTACATGGTCAATTTCAACCGATTTTGTAGATGTATTTCCCCCTCCCCAATTCGCTACAGAACGGTCTTGCCCTAATAAATTCGAACGATAAACTAAACTTGCTAAATCATTTTTAAACTCTTTTTTTTCTAATTCCCATTTGTTTTTTGTCATTTTTTACCTCCGTTAATTTCAATTATTATTTTGTGCTATTGTTAATTTCTTTTTGACATAATCGCTTCTTCATACTTTTCTACTTCGTTTAACCATGACTCATTAACAGGTACATTCATAACATCACAGTAATAATCCCAGATCGCTCCAAAAGGATACGTTTTAAACTCTTCCATTAATGCCAAACGTCTTGTGAAATTACCCTCCTCTTGAAGTTGTTTTAATTGTTCATTTGGAAGTAATAGAGCGTAAAGTAATGATTTAATCATATTGCGAGTTCCAATTGTCCAAGCCGCAACCCGATTGATACTAGCATCAAAGAAGTCTAAACCTATCATCACTTTGTCTAATGCACCGTTTCTCACAATTTCTAAACCAATTTCTCTTAATTCATCATCTAAAACAATAACATGATCACTATCCCATCTGACTGGCCTTGAAACATGCAATGCTAGTTTTTCATTAAATAGTAGCATCGAGGATATTTTATTAGATACTACTTCTGTTGGATGATAATGACCTGTATCTAATAAACATAATTTATTGTTTTTTAGTGAATAATTTAAGTAAAACTCATGTGAGCCAACTACATATGCCTCTGATCCAATACCAAACAATTTACTTTCTAAAGCATCTAAATTATGCTTTTCATCAATATTAACCGAGAATATTTCATCCAGAGCATCTTTTAATCTTGCTCTTGGAGTTAAACGATCACTAGGAATATCCTTGTATCCATCAGGAATCCAAATATTCGTTAAAGATGGTGTTCCTAATTCCTTTCCAAAATATTCGCCAATCTCCCTACTAGCGATACAATGTTTAATCCAGAAATCTCTTATTTCTTTGTCTGGATGCGACAACGTTAATCCATCATCTGATTTTTCATGAGAAAATAACGTCGGATTAAAGTCTAAACCTAACCCATGCTCTTTTGCCCAGTTTACCCAGTTTTCAAAGTGTTTCGGCTTTAATTCATCTCTATCAACAGCTTCACCGTCTGTTTCAGCGTATATTGCATGTAAGTTAACACGATGCTTACCAGGAATTAAAGATAAAGCCTTTTCTAAATCCATTCTTAATTCTTGAGGATTCCTAGCCTTACCAGGATAATTACCAGTAACATCAATTCCTCCTGATAACTCTTGTTTATTTACTTCGAATCCTGAAATGTCATCACCTTGCCAACAATGAATAGATATAGGTACTTGTTTTAATTTTTCGATTGCCTCATCTACATCAACATCCCATTTTTCATATTGTTGTTTAGCAATGTTATAGTTTTCTTTTATACTCAATTTAACCCCTCCATATTGTTTTCTTGTTCATACATTGATAAATTGAAAGAATGTTTAATTAGCTCTCTAGCCTCTTCAAGCCCAACTATTAATTTTAAAGATATTAGCTGGGAGACAATATTACCAATAGATGTCGCTTCAACAGGCCCAGCTATCACTCTTTTATTTGTCGTATTAGCGATTAATTGATTCAACATATCATTTTGAGAACCTCCGCCAATTATATTGATCGTATGAAACTCCTCACCGAGCATTTCTTCTATTTGTGAAATTGCAATTAAATAGCTTTGAGCTAAACTATCAAAAACACATTTCGCAACTTGTCCAGGTGTACTCGGAATATCTTGTTCCGTTTCTTCACAATAATTCTTAATTTCCTCAATCATATTAATTGGTTTTAAAAACCTATCATCATTTACATTTAAGATTGAATTGAATTGACTTTCCTTTCGGGCTAAACTAACAAAATCTTGAAAATCATATTTGTTATGATAATCTTTTTTAACTTCTTGAATCATCCAAAGTCCCATAATATTCTTTAAAAAACGAAAGCGATAATTAAAACCACCCTCATTAGTGAAATTGAAATTCATTGCTTTTGAATTACTAATCGGAAAGTTGTTTTCTACACCAATTAACGACCAAGTACCTGAGCTAATATAAATCGACTTTTCAGCTTTAGGTACAGCCACGACTGCTGATCCCGTATCATGAGTCGAAGGCAATAACACTTGCATATCAAAACCAAATTCCTGCACAAATTCTGGCTTTAAATTGCCGATATATGTTTTAGGGGGAAGAATTTGATGAAACATCTCTTTATTAATGTTTAATTTGTCTAATATTGCTTCATCCCATTGCTTTGTTTTAGCATTTACTAATTGTGTCGTAGTTGCATTTGTATATTCATTTACTTTTATTCCTGATAATAAAAAATGTAAATAATCTGGTATCATAAGAAAAGATTTTGCTTTTTTTAATATGTTGGGGTTTTCTTTATTTATCGCATGTAATTGATAGATCGTATTAAACTTTTGAAATTGAATTCCAGTTTTTGCATATAAACTTTCTCTTGATAATAATTCATGTACTTCTTCCATCAATCCATCTGTTCTAGGATCTCGATATGAAATTGTTTCAGTTAATAACTCATCGTTTTCATCTAATAAAACGAAATCTACCGCCCATGTATCTACTCCGATACTTCTTGGATGTAATCCGAATTCTTTACATTTATGTATGCCCCGTTTAACCTCTTCAAATAATGCTTTAATATCCCAACAAAAGTGGTCATTTCGTTCGATAATTTTATTTTCAAATCTATGAACCTGAATTAATTCTAATTGACTTCCTTCCAGATAACCTGCCATTACCTTACCGCCAGAAGCTCCAATATCAATTGCTAAACTACAACTTTTCATATGTCCCCTCCTTCAATTACAACATCATGTTTGAAAATGCATTGTTAAATGCTTGAAAATTTTATTCCGCTAATGTAAAAACTTGCTTTAAATCCCTTGTAATCGGGCTACTATCTTCATTAGTTTCCATTACTGGCTTCATATACTTCCACCATTTTTGATTTATTTCAGTAAAAGTAAATTCACTCCAAAGCTCTATATTTTCAATTTCTAAATAACCAAACAATAAACTTGTTTCTTCATCTAAATATATCGAATAGTTTTTGACGCTATGATCTTTTAAACCTTTTACCATTTCAGGCCAAATTTCTTGATGCCGTCTTTCATACTCTTCATGCATATCAGGATAGACTTTCATTAAAATAGCCTTTTTATACATACCATCTCTCCTTGTATACTATTCTTTCATATCACTTTGACACCGTTTCCATTTTGATAATATATTAATATAATAAAGCACCAACCCTCCGAAGTCAACATAAACAAAAGTAAAACAAACCATTTTCCTTGAAATTATGTTTGTTTTCATTTGCTTTAGCCGTTATACTAACATTTATACATAATTGAAAGAAAGTCATTTAATTTTACCAAATTATAATTTTAACATATGATTTATCATATTGAATTTCAAACTAAAAAGGAGCAAATAAACATGATAAAGAAAGTTTCTGTTTTATTAGTCGGTATTAGTGGTTACGGTGAAATATACTTAAATAATTTATTACAAAATGAACACGTTACATTATCTGGAGTGGTGGATATAAACCCAGCAAATTCAATTTATTATAAAAACATCAAAGAGAATAATATACCTGTTTTTAAATCGATCATTGATTTTTACGAGGAACACACCTGTGATTTAGCCATCATAGCTACCCCAATTCAGCTACATGCAGAACAAGCTAGTTATGCTTTGAAAAATGACAGTAATGTGCTTTGTGAAAAACCTTTAAGTGCGAATATAAAAGATATACAAAATTTAACGCATATCAAAAATACACAAAAGAAGTTTTTAGCTGTTGGCTTTAATTGGTCTTTTACAAACTCTATTCAGCAATTAAAAAAAGATATATTAGCTAAAAAGTTTGGCGAAATAAAAAAATTAAAAAGTATGGTTCTATGGCCCCGCTCTAAAGATTATTACAACCGATCTAATTGGGCTGGAAAAATGTACAATAATAGTGGCGACTTTATATTAGATAGCGTTGCTAATAATGCGACTTCACACTTTTTACATAACCTGTTTTATTTAATTGGAGATAGTGTCGAAACAAGTGCCAAACTAAAAAGCGTTACTCCTGAACTATACCGTGCAAATTCAATTGAAACATTTGATACTTGTGCTATTAGAATCTCTACGAATAATGATATAATCATGTACTTTTATGCCTCACACGCAGTTGAAGAGGAAGTAAATCCTAAGTTTGAAATTGAATGTGAATATGCAATTATCAAGTATGATGCAAATAAACATGACAGTTCCATTTTAGTTGAATATAAAAATGGAGAAGTTGAATATTATCAGGATCCCGAGTCGAATCATTTAGCAAAATTGGATGTTTGTTTAAGTGCTATTCAAAATAATGAACAGGATATATTATGTGGCCCAGAAGCCGTCTCAGCTCACATGCTATGCATTCATGCGATGCATGAATCTATCGAAAAAACCCCTACTTTCCCTACCGAAATCATTAAGTTTAATAAAGAAGAAAACTTAATTTGGGTTGATGGCTTAGCTAATACTTTATTAGATTGTTATCAAGAATGGACACTTCCTAGTGAAGGAAACATTTCATGGAGCCATATAGGTGATACTGTTAAACTCAATATATAATAATCCTTATTCACTAAAGATAACTAATTTAGATATTAATTCTTCATTTCTTTATAATCTTCCATATTCACATAGCAATAAGTAAATCATCATAAAACAAAGCAAATCAAAGTGTTTTTTAATTTGTTTTGCTTTGTATGCTGGTTTTAATCTTTGTTTATATTGACTTTATCTTTGTTTTGCATTAATATATCCAGTAAGCGTTTTCAGTTTTGACTTGAAGTATTTTTTACAATTTGTAGGGGGATCAACATGAGAAGAAAATCTATAATTAGCTTTGTTTTTTTACTGTTAATAGCCACATTAGCTGGTTGTAACAATACAACTGTACAAAAGGATCTCGAAGTCTTAAGGTTTGGTTATGCCAGTAATAGCCCTCCTGTCATCGAAGCAATGGAGGAATTTGGACGATTAGTCTCCCAAAAAACTGATGGACAACTTACTGTAGAATTCTTTCCTGATGGACAACTAGGCGGTGAAAGAGAGTTAGTTGAATTAACCCAGACAGGTGCTATTGATTTAACTAAAGTAAGTGGTGCTGCATTAGAAAGTTTTGCGAATCAATATGCTATTTTCAGTATCCCTTATTTATTTGATAGTGAAGAACACTTCTATAATGTTATGGAAAATAAAGAGGTGACAGAGGATATTTACCACTCTACTGAGGAGATTGGATTAATAGGCTTAACTTATTATGATTCAGGTGCTAGAAACTTTTATATGAACGATGGCCCGGTTAACAAACCAGAAGATTTAAAAGGTAAGAAGATTAGAGTAATGGAAAGTGACTTGGCTATCAAAATGATACAGTTATTAGGCGGTTCTCCTACACCTATTGGTTCTGAAGAAGTATATACTTCATTACAACAAGGAATTCTTGATGGCGCGGAGAATAATGAGTTTGTTTTGGATACTGCAGGACATGGTGAAGTTACAAAGTACTATTCTTATGATGAGCATACTCGGGTACCTGATATTGTGTTAATCAATAAAGAAACTTTGGATAATGTTTCTCCCGAATTTAGAGATGCCATTTATGAGGCCGCAGAAGAATCAACAATTCGTCAAAAGGTTTTATGGCATGAAGCTGTTGAGAATGAAAAAAACATTGCAATAGATGAACATGGTGTCGAGTTTAATGATGTTGACAAAGAACCGTTTAAAAAAGCAGTCCAACCAATTCATGAAGAATTTAAATATGATGAAGATTATAAGGCTCTTTATAATCTTATAAGAGATATAAGTAATGATTGAATTTGGGATTAAGGAGGAGAGATATTTGGATAATATTAAGAATGCTGTTGATAAAGTACTTTTAATTGTTACTTCTACTCTATTTACACTTTTAATCTTAGCAACAACATGGCAAGTCATTAGTCGATATGTCCTGCAAAATCCTAGTACAGTAACAGAGGAATTTGTTCGTTTTGGACTAATCTGGCTTTCAATGTTAGCAGCTGCGTATGCCGTGGGAACCAAAAGTCATATTGCAATCTCACTATTAAGTGATCGATTAACAGAAGCTAAAAGAATATTATTAGATATTTTCATTCAATGCAGTTTTTTATTATTTGCAATCATTATAATGCTTTATGGAGGTATCAGAGCAGTTTCACTCACTATGGCTCAAATATCACCTTCATTAAATTTACCGATGGGTTTTGTTTATCTAGCTTTACCCGTATCTGGATTTTTAATTATATTTTATAGTGTTATAAATGTCATAGCGTTATTAAAAGCTAAAAAAATATATTCATAAAGTAGGTGAGATAAATGATTACGAAAGCTATTATTGTTTTAATTCTTATTTTTGCGATTTTACTAGCTGTCGGCGTCCCAATAGCTGTAAGTATAGCAATCGCATCTATTACTACTGTTTTATTAGTTTTACCATTAGATATTTCAGTTTTTACTTCCGCTCAAAAAATGGTAACGAGTTTAGATAGCTTCTCTTTAGTTGCTGTTCCATTTTTTATGTTATCAGGTATTATAATGAACCATGGCGGTATTGCTCAGAAGCTCATTGACCTTGCAAAACTAATCGGTGGAAGGATTCCTGGTTCATTGGCACATACTAACGTAATTGGTAATACTCTTTTTGGTTCTATTTCTAGTTCTGCGATTGCTGCTTCTACAGCTATTGGAGGAGTTATGGTTCCTTCACAAGTGAAAGAAGGATATGATAGAAAGTTTGCAGCTGCAGTTAATATTGCTTCAGCACCAACAGGAATGATGCTTCCTCCTAGTACCGCTTTTATTATTTTTTCTTTAATAAGTGGAGGTACCTCTATTTCTGCATTATTTATGGCTGGTTTAGTAATAGGTTTATTATGGTCATTAGCAATTATGGTTGTAGCCTATATTATAGCAAAAAAAAGGAATTACCCTATAGTACCAAGGGATGCAAATCAGAACATTAAAAAGATTATTCTAGATGCTATTCCAAGTTTGTTTTTAATTATCATCATTATTGGAGGAATCTTAACAGGTGTTTTTACTGCGATAGAGGCTTCAGCAATTAGTGTTGTTTATTCTTTATTTCTAGCTTTAATTTATTATAGAACGCTTACAATAAAACAATTACCTGAAGTTTTTAAAAGAACAATTGAATTAACTGGTGTGATTATGTTTTTGATCTCCGCTTCCTCTTTGATGACTTTTACAATGGCATTTACAGGAATGCCGGAAGCGTTAAGCAACTTAGTTCTAAATATATCTGAAAATCCTATTATCATTTTACTAATTATTAATTTAGTCTTATTACTAGTCGGTACAGTAATGGATATTGCACCAGCTATATTAATTTTCACACCTATATTTTTGCCAATCGCAAATGAGCTTGGGTTAGATCCTATACATTTCGGTACATTTTTCATTTTGAACTTATGTATTGGTACTATTACCCCACCAGTAGGTACAGGATTATTCGTGGGTGCTAGTATAGCTCAACTGAAAATTGAACAAGTAATCATTCCCCTTATTCCTTTTTATATAGCGATTTTTGTTATATTAATGTTAGTAACATACATACCGGAGATTAGTTTATTTTTACCAAATTTATTTGATTTATAAAATATACATTAAAAAGGCAATTATGAAATATATTTCATAATTGCCTTGCATATTATTTCATTCATTCAATCACATGAGTGATTGAATGAATGAAATGACGCGGAGAACTTTCACCGAACGAGTAATAATTCATCATATGCTTTTTAGGAAATAACTCCTGTTGGATTTGCTTTGTAGACTTTCCTTCATTATGCATGAAGAGAATTTCCTGTTGGGTCGACATTAAATAATCTAGCTTTTGCCTAATAACCTTTTTACCATCCAATATAATGCCAGCATGCTGACAAAAGTAAGTTGTAAAGTCATATGATAACAACTTTCTTAATGATTTAATAAGTAATGGGACATCTTCAAAACGAAACATACTTTTTGGTCTCGGCTGTACATATAAATCTCCGCCAAACATCCAACCTTTTTCGCGATTGTATAAGGCGATGTGATCGATTGCATGTCCCGGTGTATGAATTACTTCCCAAGTATAACGTTCTGATTGGAGAGTATTACTTATTGCCTCTGGTTCAAATGCCAATCGTTTTCCCCAAAACAAACGTCGATACAAAGGTAATTTCGCCTTTTTACGACAAAGATTGATTCCTTTTTCGTGGATATACAAAGGTACTTGCTTCTGCTTCTGGATCCACGGGGCAAGCCCAGTATGATCTTCGTGATGATGTGTTAATACTACCTGATCGAATTCCCATTGTGATAAAAGCGAAGCAACCATCTCCGCCTCCCTAGAAGGTCCCGTATCTATCAGTACCCCATCTATTAAGTATAAACTGACATGCAGTTCACTTTTCGCTAAAACAACAGGAATATTCGCTTGTAACACATCTTCAAATGACTTAATTTGCATCTTTTCACCTCTACTAACAGTTAAAACGGCTTTAAAATCATGAGTATAATAATAATAATGAAGACTAGATTTGTCACATGCTCATATAAATATAATCGTTTTGATAATGTATAATATTGTTCAGGTATTTCTTCTCCTTCATAGTCTTCTAAAAATTGATTAATTGGTTTTGCTTCTTTTCGAAGCAATAACGGACTTGCCGCTAATGCCAATAAGTAAAGAATGAAACTAGTTACATACCAGCCTTCTGTGAATAAATATGGCCTTAACAAACCCATAGTAATGCCTGTTATAAGCAGCAAGGTGCCACCAACCATTACGAAAACATGGATTCTTTTCCGCATGACATAACCGATACGTAATTCCGTCATTGTCTCCGCTTTTAACACTAGAAAAGTTAAAATAAATCCTGGTCCTAAACCAATGATTGCAGAAAATATATGTATAACGACAAGTGTGTAATATAACGTCATAAAAAAACCTCCGAATTGTTTCTAATGTACATTTAAAATATACACGATTGCAACAAACGGAGGTGTGATTTGATTCACTATATTATGATATATATCCGACATATTTATTCAAAATAACATCAATACTTTCTCCGTATGATTCACCAAATAAATTTAAATGGGCAAGTAAATAATATAACTGATAAATTGGTTTTACATCTTCATAGTCTTCACGTAATGGATAACTTTCCTGATAAGCTTGATAGAACTTCGTTGGCAAGCCACCAAATAATTCCGTATAAGCTAATTCAAAATGCCGATCTCCATATAAGAAAGATGGATCAACAATATACGGCTCTCCACCAGGGCCAACAATCCAGTTACCCGAATATAAATCTCCATGTAGATGTGACGGTTCCACAAAGCTCGGTATCCACTTGCCTATATTCTGGACCAATTTATCTAATTGCTCTTGCCTCGTCCCATGAATGAATCCTTTTTCAATCCCTATTTCTATTTGGTTACGTAATCTTTTATCTCGGTAATACTCTAACCAATTAGCATTGAGTTCATTCGGCTGTGGCAATAATCCAATATATGAATCTTCCTGCAATCCATGCATTCTACCTAAACACTGATGCAGTTTTGCTAGTTTTTGGCCTAATATTTCCTCTGTTTGATCATTTTTTTTCCCTTCAATCCAGTCGAGCATCAAAAATGCCTTTCCAGGTTGATCTGAATACGTTAGATAATTCGGAACAGCGATTGTTCGCGTTTCTTTAATTCTACGCAATCCAATTGCTTCACTCTTAAAGAAACCTTTTGGTGAATTCGCATGGAATTTCATAAAAAACTCTGCATCGACTGTTTGAACATAGAATGCTTCATTAATCGAACCACCAGATATTCTTTTCATTGTTTGAATTCCTGAATAATCTCTACCATTTTCTAAAGCTACCTGAGCTAGTTTAATCATACTCTCCATACTATCCATTTTGATTACGCTCTTTCCATAGTTTCATTGGATTTTCTTGTCCTTGTTCGAGTGGCATATGTTTCATCGTAATGATACGCTCCTCTGGCGGATTTTTAAAGTCTTCGTATAATATTTTAGATGCACCTAATCCTACATTAGCAGTTTCTTGAATTGAGGCACAATAGTACGCATCCCTAATTCCGGAATAATACATTGATGTGATACACATAGGACATGGCTCACCACTTGCATACATTGTGTAGCCTGATAAATCATGGGTTTGTAAATCTGCTTGTGCTTTTCTAATTGCAATAAGCTCTGCATGACCACTAATGTCATACCTCTTATGCAATTCATTAACACCTTCCGCAATAATTTCACCCTTATTCACAAGTACAGCACCAAACGGTTCTCCGCCTTCACGAACATTTTCCGCGGCGATTTGGACCGCTCTTTTCATAAACTGATCCATTCTATACCCCCTCAAACAATATATCCTACCCCCATCTTAATACAATTTAAGGACAAGTTCCATTTTTAAAGGACGTATTCATATGATTCATAAAAATGAAGAAATCACTTTGTGCTACTGGATATAAACATGGAAGCATCTTTATTCATGAAAATACGCTCTCTATGATAAAATGTCTTCATTTCAATTGATGTAAATCCAACTTCGGATAATTCATTTCTCAGTTCTTCATGCGAAAAACCGTTATGGACTTTCGGATGAGTTATATCATCGTTTTTGTCAAAATCAATGATGATTAACTTTCCATCGTTATTTAAAGTATTGAATAATTGTTGTAAAATCTTTTTAGTATCTGGAATGTGAAGAAGGACTAATGACATGAAAATTATGTCTGCCTTAAGTTTAGAGGTTTCTTGAGTAAAATCTGAATGAAGTACTTTTGAGTTAGTAATTCCTTTGCGAGAAATTTTACCTTTCACAACATCCAACATTTGTTGGGATGAATCTACCAACAAAACGGAATCTACTAAATCGAATAACTCTAAACTAATTAGACCGGTACCACTCCCATAATCTATTAGCGATTTTGACTTACTATTATTTAATGCGGGTCTTACTTCCTTAACTATTACTTTAGCTAATGCCATTCTTTCTTCTGTATCATATCTTTTGGCTATCTGTTCAAAGACGTTATCTTCCATATTCTACTCTCCTATTTATATAAAAATAAGGCTACTTAGTGATTATTGTAACAAAATAAAAGCCTGAAGAGAGAATTTCCTCCTTAACTCTCTTCGTATGGAGCAAGCATAGTACAATAATAGTTACAGTTAAATAGTAACGACTCGATTCGCTTATTCGTAGTATATCCTCATATCTCCTCGTTTAATCCAACCAATCGCCTCTAGTACTTTTGCAAGAAACAGACAAATAATTGCAGGTGCAATGATATGCAATGCCAAGACAGCCCATAGAACATCAAACGTAAATCCCATCGTCTCGAACGCCATGATTTGACCTACTAATCCACTTGTTCCCATCCCCGCACCTTCTGTGTTATTCGTCATCCCTAACCAAACCGTACCTATTGGTGCAAGTATGATACTAGCAATAGTCGGTGGAATCATAATGACTGGATTTTTCAAAATATTAGGCACTTGTAACATCGACGTACCAATCGCTTGCGCTAAAAAACCTCCCAGCCCATTATCACGATAACTTTGGGCTGCAAATCCCATCATTTGAGCCGAACACCCGATTGCTGCCGCCCCAGCTGCTAGACCATCTAGCGACAACATAATAGCGATAGCAACACTGGAAATAGGGGCTGTTAAAGCCCAGCCCATTAAGACTGCGACTAAAATACCCATCATAAAAGGTTGTTGAGTAGTCGACCAATTAATAATTTCTCCAAACCACAGCATAAAGGAATTCATTGGAATTCCAATAAATTTCCCCGTGAAAAAACCAACAAATATTGTCACAAACGGGGTAATAATGATATCAATTCGGGTCATTTTATAGACAAGCTTACCAACTTCAGTTGCGAATAACACTGCAACATAGCTTGCTGCCGGCCCTCCTAGTTCCGCACCAAAAGCTCCTGCAAACAAAGCTGAGAATAATACTAATGGTGGTGCTTTTAATCCGTAAGCAACCGCAACTCCAATTGCTCCACCCATTATTTTAGGATCCATCGCAAATAAACCCATTTCTACAAATGATGCAATACCTAGCTGTTCACCGATTGTTTTAATAATAAGTCCGATAATTAGAGATGAAAATAAACCTAATGCCATATAACTTAAAGCTGTAATAAAGTATTCACGTGCTGATAATGATATCCCTTTTTTACGTAGAAATGCTATCATTTCTTTCCGTCCCCTTCCTGTCAATTTCTTAAAATATACAGTTGTCTTGTCATTAGTATTATGATAGATATTTAATTCAAATTGCAAGTCTTACGTCATATCGCATTTCGTTCGACAGTTACCAACCATTCATTTTGCTTAATAAGACGGAATTAGATATAATTTGAATGGTTAGCAATTTTAATGGAGGTCATATAAATGAGTGTTTCAGATAAATCAGCTCTTGCTAAAGTTATAAGGGAGCGACGTGCAGTAAAAAAAGGATATACGGACCAACGTGTCGAAGAATCAGATATACGAGACTTATTAGACCACGCTATTTGGGCACCTACTCACGGCATGAGACAACCTTGGCGTTTTGTGTTTGTTCATAAAGATAAACTGCCTACTTTTGCTAAAAAAGTTGCGGCAACATATAAAGAAGACATGCAGCAAAATCGAGAAGATTATTTAAATGAGCCTAACGCTATCTTAGTAGTTATTATGGAAGAACCTGAAGCAAAAAAGCAGTGGGAAGAAAACTATGGTGCAACTGCAAGTATGATTCAAAACTTTTGGTTACTAGCCTGGGAGCAAGATCTGGGTGTCGTTTGGAAAACAAACCCCCATATTTATGATCCTCAGGTAGAAGATGTATTACAGCTCGCTGACAATGAAAAAATTGTTGGTTTTATACATTTAGGTTATTTTGAAAAACAACCAATTAAAAAAGACCGTATTTCTTTAGATGATAAATTCTCTACATTTGAAGGATAAATATAAGACAGAAGCTACCATAGAAGATCTAATAAAAGCATCTTCTCCAGTAGCTTCTTTTTTATTCAACAGCAGTTAATAAAATGTACATTTACCATAGACTGCGACATAAAAGTAAATAGTGTATGAAACCACCGCTTCGGAAAAGCACTTCGCTTTCCGCGGGGTCTCATCGTCTTCGCTTTCCCGTAGGAGTCTTCGTGCTTTTCCTACGCTGATGTGTCAGATACAATTCTAGGGAGCTTATATTTACTGTTACCGAATTGCATATTAGAGGGGGAATAATTGCTGGAAATGGTCCATAACAAAATATGATTCAATCAATAAAAACTTAGCATCCTGAATATACGTAGACTCCAGTGGGAAGTAAGAGATCGGCGAGACTACATAGGGCGTAGCCCGGAGGAGGCTCGACACTCGCCCACTAAAAAGCGAAGTATATTCAGGATGCGGGTTTTCCCTGTATCAATTTGGAGTATATTATTATCTCTGCACTTTTATATCGAAAGCAGCTTAAAACTACGTCGCAGTATCCGTCAACTACTATATTATTCGAGGGGTATTTATCAGAATGTTAACTCTATCTCTTGACAGGTTAAATTTTATCCGTTATGATAATAATTAATTGAAAAAAGAGCGATGAAAAAGAGTAGTAATCTATTCCACAATACTTTAGAGAGCTAGTGGTGCTGCGAACTAGTGTATTTTGGTAGATGAATGGACTTTGAGCTTTCAAACCGAACCCTTGAGATAGTAGGCTTTGACGACCTCATCCTTCGTTATAAGGATAGAATAGATGATATCTATTCTCTTGA
>JAPFCO010000225.1 GCA_026169505.1 Pseudogracilibacillus sp. | reverse complement strand
TCATCAATGATTAAAATAGTAGGTTCAAGAGAAATAGCACCAGCCAGGGCAAGTAAATGCTTTTGCCCACCACTAAGTTGCCAAATAAATTCATTGTTATGACCAACAAGTCCGGCCAGCTCAAGTGCATGCTTGCCTCGCTCTTCATAATCTTCATAACCAAAGTTCAAAGGGGCAAAACTAGCATCTTCCAAAACTCGCGCCCTAACTAACTGATTATCAAAGTCTTGATACACATAACCAACATGATGAGATAAATCAGCTACCCTCGTTTCCATTGTATTTAAGTCTTTTACGATAACTTTACCTGAAAAGTCACCAACATAATAATGGGGAATGAGTCCATTTAACAATTTACAAAGTGTTGATTTACCACTACCATTTCCACCAATGATTGCGACAAAATCACCTTTATCAACCGTTAAGGAGACATCATTTAATACAGGATGTTCGCTGCCTGGATACTTAAAAGTGACATGTTCAACATTAATTTGTTCTAACGTCATTGTACTTTCCTCCATTCCGAACGGCCGACATTCTTTTTGCTGTTTCTTGTTACTAGTAAAATGATTGTTAATATCGTGATAATTGCGGCTACAACAATACTTACCCACATAAACATATCACTAAAACCCGCATCCCATTCTTTGTTAAAATCTGTTTCTGATAGGAACTCAAAGAGAAACGCGAGTAAAGCTAATACAATTCCACCGACAATTAACCGTGGTGTAACAATTTCGCCTGTTGAAAATTTCATTGTACTATCCCTTGGTTTCATACCGAGTAAAGGTTCGATTTTTCCATATAAACGAGGAACTAAATACATCGTTGGCAATAGTGCAAATAATATTCCTGAAAATAGGACATCATTTAAAAAAGCAAATCCTTCAATAACGACAATGCTTTCTGCAAGCCCAGGAACAGCATCTAACTCTTCTACACCAATCCATACCTTTCCAATATCGACCATCATACTAATAAACTGGTGAATAATGACACCTGTTATTGCAGCAATTCCTACTTGTCTACGATTTCTAGGGTCTTTAACTAGTGTACCTGCTATAAACATCGCTAATGAAAAGGCGATAAACTTCTCTAATTCACCAAAGCCACCAAATTGTCCTAACATGATTTCTCCAAAAATGACTTCACCTAGTGCAGCACCAACAGCAGCATGAAGCGGGTGAAATAACATACATAAGGTTAATGGAATAAATGCGAAATACTCAATAGAAAATTCAATGGGGCCCAAATAAATAGACGGTACTAATTCAGTAATCATGTTTGATAACCCATAGAGTGACATCGACAAAATAAAGACCATCATTTTCTGTGAACTTGTTAAAACATATCTTTCTTTTATTTGGCTCATAAACAAGCACTCCCTTTTCGTGTTATCTTCATTGTAAGAAAGCAATATTAAGAAAGAGTGAAAACATTGTAAAGGTAGTGTAAATAACCTTACCTAATATGTTGATTTTGTAAAAAAACTTACATCCCTCTGTTTGCCTGTTCTTGCATATGATAATATAAGTCTTGACTAGAGGGGGAATATAATATGATCGATTTTAAATGGGATACAGCGTCAATGTCACCAAATCAATATAAAATAGCAGATTATGTTCAAAAGAATCTAAACTACGTGTTGCTTTCGACAGAACAGGAAATCTCAGATGAGCTACACATTAGTATTGCTTCTGTATCTCGCTTTTGGCGTATTGTCGGTTATAGAAACTTCAAAGAGTTTAAAACAAAGATGCGTAAACAATTAAAGGTTTCTCCTGCAAGTAAAATGGAAAATATGATGAATAATGTGGAAGAAGCAGAGCTTAAATATCATAATTTAAACATAGTTATCAATCATTTACATAAAACAATCGAGCATTTCTCACAAAATGACTTTAATCAATCTATCGACTTATTAATAAATTCAAAGCAAATATGGATTCATAGTTCAGGTCCGTCACAAGGTCTTGGAGAACTAATGAAATATCGTTTATCCAGGTTTGGACTAAACATTACTTCCTTACAAAAAGGGGGAAGTGAAATCTTCGAAGATCTAATACATCTTACAAAAGAGGATGTGGTCATTATTTTTGGCTTCATTCGACTACTTCCAGAGGCACAAGTAATTATTGAACATGCAAAACAAGTTGGTTTCAAAACAATTATTATTACAGATCAGCTTATCTCTAGTTTCATACATGATGCAGACGTCACTCTTTTTGCAAGTAGGGGAGAAATGTGGGAATTTCATTCGATGGTTGCACCAACACTGCTTATTGAAAACTTAATCATTGCTATCGGCATGAAAAATAAGGACAAAAATTTAAATCGTTTGGAAATGCTAAGCGAGTTAAGAGGAAAGTTTGCAAATGAATTGCCAAGATAAGAGGTAAGGGGCTGTTTATATTTTAAGTTAGTGATAGAATTATAATTAGAATGCAGATGAAACGGACTTTATATCTATGATATATATTTAGCTAGTTTCCTTTTAATATGTATATTAATATAAAGGAGGCAAATTAATTGAAAAGGAAAGTAAATACCTTTATTGTTACCGCATATGCAAAGG
>JAPFCO010000467.1 GCA_026169505.1 Pseudogracilibacillus sp. | reverse complement strand
TAATAAGGCAGCACCTAAAATAATAATTAACCCAATATGGTTAACATATGGTCCCCATCTAGAAAACCTGTTTTTCTCTGCTAAAACATACCCATTTTCATCCGTTATTTTATAGCGTTTTTTTCGTAATTCTTCTACTAATTTATCCTTTTCTGCTTTCGTAACAGCTGGGGTTACGCTATACAGACGTTGTCTCTCTAAGAACGTATTATTTTTTTTCGGATTTTGCATTTTTAACGCTCGTTTTAATGGAATGAACCGATCAATACTACAAATTACTAAAGATACTCCTATTAAGGCAATTAATATCATATACCACCACGAGCTATATAAATCATGAAAACCTAATTGATAATATATTTTACCAGCTATTCCATACCAATCTTCATAGAATACTGCTGGATCTCTATTTTCAGCTTCTTGTGGTATATACATCTCTTGCGGAAATATCGTTCCTAAACCGGACGCAATTAATGCTACAACAATTAGCATAACCCCTATTTTCACGGATGAAAAAAAGTTCCAAATTTTATCAACAATCGAGCGATTATATGTTTGTGATCTTCTTGCGGATCCTTCATACCTCATATTTAGTAACTTTGATTTATCATTACCATCAATATGTTGGTTATCTTCGACCGGTTTCCCACAAGCCTCACATAAAACAGTACCTTCGGGGTTTACGTGCCCACACTCACACTTAAGCTTGTCCATCTAAATCCCTCTCTAACTAGACTTTTCTGGTAAGATTTCTTTAAAATGATCTTCTAAACGTTCTAATGTTAACGCTCCGGCAACTTTATCTACAATCTCTCCTTCTGCATTAATGAAAAATGTACTCGGGATTGGTCCAACATTATATAAGTCTAAGACATCACTATTTGTATCATGTACTATTGGGAATGTTAAATCATAGTCATCAATAAATCTATGAATGACTAAATCACTTGCGTCTAGACTCACCGCAACAATTTCAATATCGTCGGCATACTCCGGATACAATGATTCCATATATGGCATTTCCGCCTCACATGGAGCACAATATGTTGCCCAGAAATTTAACATAACTCCTTTTCCTTCTAATTCACTTAGTCGGATTACTTCTTCTTCGTTGTTTTCGCTTATTTGTACTAATTCAAAATCAGGTGCTTTGTCGCCAACTTGATAAATCTCTTTATCTTGATTTAAATTAGTAACTAATGCAAAAATCACAGCTACCAATAAAACTGCTAAGATGATTGATCTAAATATATATCTTTTCTTCTTTTTTCCCCTTTTATTTTTCTTCGCTTCCTCTAGTGTCATTTTCTTCACTCCCAAAGGACATTATACCATTTATTTTACTGTAATATTTGTCTATTGTTTAACATTTTTGTTAGATAATGATTTTAAATGATGTAATTCTTGTCTATTTAATGAACGAAATTGTCCAGGTCGTAGTCCTTGTAATGTAATTGGTCCATATTTTTCTCGCTTTATTTTTAATACAGGATGACCTATTTTCTCCATCATTCTTCTAATATGACGATTTTTACCCTCATGTAAGGTTACTTCGACGATTGTGGTTTCGGCTTTACGGTCTACAGATTTCAACTTTATATCGACTGCCTTCAATAATTCCCCTTCGTCTGTCACGCCTTTCTGTAATTGTTGTAACTTTTCCTTCCGAGGTGTTCCCTTTATTTTAACGATATAAACTTTATCCATTTCATATTTCGGATGCATTAATACATGAGCAAATTCGCCATCATTTGTTAATAACAAAATACCGGATGTGTGGTAATCAAGACGTCCAATCGGAAAGATTCGTTCTTGAACTTCCGACATTAAGTCAATTACTGTTTCACGTCCTTTATCGTCAGATACGGACGAAATAAATTCGCGTGGTTTGTATAAAACATAATAAACATTTTGTTCTTTATCGATCGGAATTTCATCTACAGCTACTTCATCATTAGGTGACACTTTCGTTCCTAGCGTTGTTACTATTTTTTGATTTACTTTTACACGACCATCTAAGATTAGTTGTTCTGCCTTTCTCCTAGAAGTAAGTCCACTCTGAGCAATTACTTTTTGTAATCTTTCTTGATTATTTGACATCTCATCACCATATTCCTTTTTACATTATTATTGTATAAAAGCATCACTTTCAAACATATTCATTTTAAAAACTTATGTTCTTTAGTTCATTCCCTCATCATAGCATACATAAAAACAACAAATAAAGCGTTTATGTTCATAAACGCTTTAACCAAAAACTAAATATACAATAATAATGGCAGAAATAATCCCAACTAGATCTGCTAACAACCCTACTTTCAGTGCATAACTCATTTTTTTAATCCCGATACTACCAAAATAAACAGTCAATATATATAATGTCGTATCTGTACTCCCTTGCATTGTTGCGGCTAGTCTGCCGATAAATGAATCTGGTCCATACACTTGTGTTAACTCAGCTGTCATCGCTAAAGCGGCAGTACCTGAGATGGGGCGAATCAAAGCTAATGGAAGTATTTCTGGAGGAATGCCGATCTTCATTAATAAAGGTGACAATAGATTGATAAAGGCATCTAGTGCACCAGAACTACGCAATATAGCAATTGAAACAATCATTCCTAATAAAAAGGGAAGTAAAGTGACAGCCATCTGGATGCCTTCCTTTCCCCCCTCCACGAATAATTCATAGGTCGGTATTTTACGCCAACTTGCAATTAGTAATGTTATTAAAATAAACGTTGGGATCATCCATGTACTTACTAAAGTGATATAATAATACATCGCTATCCCCCTGATTTCTTTTTCGATCTTGTATAAAAGTAGCGATCTAATAATATAGCCGATGTTGTTGCAATTATTGTTGCAATAATAGTCGTACCAACAATTTCCGTTGGAGAAATTGAATTATATTGAATACGTATTGCTATTACTGTTGTAGGAATGAGTGTGATACCTGATGTATTTATCGCTAAAAAAGTAATCATCGAACGAGTTGCGGTAGTAGATGAATCACTTAATTTCTTCATTTCTTCCATTGCCTTTATTCCCATTGGTGTTGCAGCATTTCCCAAACCAAATATATTAGCAGTAATATTCGATAAAATATATTGAATCGCAATATGTCCTTTTGGGATTTCAGGGAATAATTTATGGATGATCGGTGCAAATACTTTAGCTAACGCTCGTAAAATACCCGCTTCCACCGCAATACGCATAAACCCTAACCAAAAGACAAGCATACTAACGAGCCCTATCGTTAAAGTTACCGCTTCATTTGCACTTTCAAATAATGCTTGATTCACATCTGCCATCGTTCCATTAAACATGGCATAAACTATCCCAATGATTGCCATACAAGCCCAAATGAGATTAATCATTACCGATTACCTTATGGTAAAGCTTTAGCCATATTTGTTTCCATTTTTCACTTAGTGTTTGCTTTTGTTTGCTTGTCTCAAATAACGGCACTTCTACTATCGGATCATTCGGTTTAATAGAAAAAGTCATCATACCAACTTTGTCATCATCATGTTTCCGATATAATTCTACTCTCTTTGATAAATTAGCTTGTTCTTGCTGATTTAAAGGTATCATAATATCATATGGGATAAGCCCTGTAATAAATGATTCATCGGTCACGAAGCTACGTTCTCCTGCTTCTTCTAATTGAACGAGTTCAAATTCAGAAAAGCCCCAATCAAATAGTGAAATATGATCATGCCAATCATCCGGAGCATCTAATGTTACCGTAATTAATTTCAATTGATCCTTTTCGGCAGTAGTTACAAGTGTCCTACCTGCCTTATTTGTAAAACCTGTCTTACCACCCGTACAATATTCGTATTTCTGTGTTAATAATTTATTTTTATTCGTCCATGCATACGTTCGATTTGCTGAATGATACGATTCGGTTTGAGATATTTCTCGAAATAACTCATGTTGCATTGCATATTGCATTAAAACAGCTATATCATAGGCAGAGCTATAATGGCCTGGCTCATCAAGCCCATGTGGGTTCATGAACTGACTATTTGTCATTCCTAAATAAGCAGCTGTTTCATTCATTAAAAAAACAAAACCTTCTTCACTCCCACCAATATGTTCCGCAATTACTTTTGCTGCATCATTTCCTGAACGTAACATCAATCCGTATAATAGTTCTTCCAATGTTAATTCTTCGCCAACTTCTAAGTAAATAGATGATCCACTCGTTTGTAACGCCTCTTCACTCACGACAATACGATCATCTAGATTACCATATTGTAAAGCAACAGCTGCAGTCATCAGTTTTGTGATGCTCGCTACAGGCACACGCTCATGGGCATTCTCTTCTAATAACACCCTTCCGGTAGTTTCTTCCATTAATATATAATGGTCTGCGGAAGGACTTGGACCTTCTGTAGTATCAATAGCTTGTCCATATATTGGTTGGGGTAAAAAGCAACAAATAACGAGTGAAATAGTAATTGATATAATAAAAATACGCATATGATGAACGCCCCTCCTACTCAAGGTTATAGTCCATCATATGCTTAAATTATCGACATATGAAATTATTCTTCCACTTGCGTAAATTTATTAAAAAACAAATCAGCTTCTTGTTCGATACTTGATTCATCTACTTCCTCTGAAAGTTCTGGAAGGTCATCAAGAGAGGATAACCCAAAGTATGTAAGGAACTCTTTGTTTGTACCAAATAAAACAGGACGACCAATACTTTCTTTTCTACCTACACTTTCAATGAGTGCAAGTGCTAATAACGTTTGTACAGCATAATCACTGTTAACACCTCTTATCTCTTCTATCTCGACACGGGTGATTGGTTGATTATACGCAATGATTGCTAATGTTTCCAATGTAGCTTGAGACATTCTTGTCGTTCGAGGATTATCCATCAATTTTTTATAGTATTCATTATGTTCTGGTTTTGTTGTTAAATGATAGACTTCATTTGATTGAATAATAGTAATACCACGATGCACATGTTCATAGTCAAAAGTTAACTCTTCTATGAGATGATGTACCGTATTGAAAGGTATATCTAGTACTTTAGCTATTTGCTTGGCAGTAATTCCCTCATCCCCACTTGCAAATAATAATCCTTCGACTATACCTTTATACTGAACGGACATATTCTATGAAACCTCCGTTCTATAAATATAAATTGGTTGAAACTGTGCGACTTGATTACATTGAATTTGATTATCCTTTAATAATTGTAGGACCGCTAAAAATGTTGTAACAATATGACTTTTCGTCGGATATGGAAATAAATCACTAAAACTTATTTTTTCATTCGTTTGTTGAAGAAGTGTAATAATTTCTTGTGATCGTTGTTCAATTGATATATTGAGCCTGTTTATCGTTGTTTCCAAGGGTTCATTCCAACTTTGCCGTTTAAATACTTTATTTAATGCATGAAGCATATCATAAATAGAAACATCCCCTTTTACCATGGGCTGTTTCGTAATCAAATCATTAAATTGAGCAGGTGGCCTTGTATAAATTTGATTCTCCGCTAATTCTTTTGCTTTTAAATTACTCGCAGCTAATTTATATTTCCGATATTCAATTAATCGCTGGATTAATTGCTCACGAGGATCTTCTTCATAATCATTATCATAAAACACTTCTTTTTTAGGTAACAGCATAGCGCTTTTCATTTCTAAAAGGGATGCAGCCATCACAAGGTATTCACTAGCTAGATTCAATTCGATTATTTGCATCGTGTGAATATAATTCATATATTGTTCTGTTATTTCTGCAACAGGAATATCATAAATATCTATCTCAAGCTCATTTACTAAATGTAATAGCAAATCCAATGGTCCCTCGAAACCATCTACTTTCACTTGATAAGTATTACTCATATAAATACCTCGCTTCCTGTATAGTCGAATTTTCGTACCTTGCTTACTCTTTCATTTTACATTGTATTTCTCTAAGAGTAAAAAAAACCAGCCACGATGGACTGGTTTTTACATTATTGATTTTTTTCGTCCTTTTTTTCTTCTGTACATTTATGATAAAAGTCTTGTATTAACTCATCAGCGCTGACATCATATTTTTCGCCATAAAGTTGTTTGATTTCATCAACCATTTTCCGACCAATGCCCATATTTCGATAAGATGGATTAACAGAAATATGTTGAATGATTACATTCAATTCATCCTTGATCATTAACCCGATCGCACCTATAACATCATCGTCTTCTTTCCATAAATATAGATGCCACTCAGGATTCGTTTCATATTCCTTCATCGTATGTTGTAATAATTTTACATCTCTTTCAACAGGCATAAACGAAAGCAGACCCATCGCGATCTTCTCTTGGTTTTTTTTATAACGAATTAACATAAAAAACCCCTCATTAAAATAATAAATAATGTGTATCTTATTAAGTATATTCCTTCAGCATACTTATGTGCATGTGCTATTATAATACTTTCACATAAATCATGTCAAACGCTATTTGTCTTCTTCCTTTTAAAATAGTGAATGATTAGTCTATATATAGTATACCCATCGGATTGTTTATGTCCAATTTTAAATGGAATTAAATTAATAATTACTAACCAAAGATTGAACAAAAAAAACAAATACAGTATATCTGTTGCAATAAATACAGAATATGCGATATAAGCGATTAATGTAAGAATTCCACTAAATAAAGGACCCATTATTGTTATAATAGCTTTTTCCCTATTTCTAAAAGGGGTATTACGAACAGTCGATGTCAAACTATTGATAAGGAAAAAACGTCGGATAATTATATCTACATTCGCAAAATTTGTTTGCCAAAGTGGTTTTCCTAGACCGATAGTTAAACGAATAGCAGAAGCACGCATCAATGTCGCTCCTACTAGATGCCCAATTTCATGAAATAATAAACTAAATGGAGCAATAATAAATACTAAAATGAAGAAGATTATAACGTAAATCATTATACTCAACTAGTCTTCAACAACAATTTTTTCGATTTGATCTCCATTTTGCATACTTTTTGCATGTTCTATACCTGAAGTCACTTGACCAAACACCGTATGCACACCATCTAAATGTGGTTGTGGTTCATGAACGACAAAAAACTGACTGCTACCTGTATCTTTACCAGCATGAGCCATTGATAAAGATCCTTCGGCATGTTTATGTGGATTGCCTTCTGTTTCGCAATTAATTGTATAACCAGCATTTCCAGTTCCGTTTCCAACCGGACAACCGCCTTGGCTAACGAATCCTGGAATAACACGGTGGAAAGTTAGTCCATCATAGAATTGATCATTCGCTAGTTTCGCAAAGTTTTCGACTGTTTTTGGTGCCGCATCTTCATATAATTCAAATTCTACCTTATTACCGTTACTCATTAAAATATATCCTGTTTTCATTATGTTCAAGTCTCCTTTATTTTATAACTAAAACTACTCATAATTTTACACTACATCCGAATTATCTTCC
>JAPFCO010000199.1 GCA_026169505.1 Pseudogracilibacillus sp. | reverse complement strand
GATAACGATATCGATTGTCTCGATATTTTCTTGTTCTAAATAAGGAACAACTTCATTCCCTTGCCAATCGCCTGCATCATATAAAATGGTGTAAGAATCATCTTCATCGGTAAATTCAAGCAATGTCGCATCACCTTGCCCAGCGTCGATATAATGTACAGTTAACGGACTATACGTTTCCTGTTGTTTCGTCTTTTTCTCTGTGTTTTCTTCCTTGTCTTCGTTAGCTATATCAGCCTCGACTTTATTCGCTGGTGCTGTTGTGTCTTGTTCTTGTAATGCTCCTTCGTTTGTACAACCGATACATAAAAATATCGATACAAAGAGAAAGATAATCGTTTTTCTCATAATAATCTCCATTCTGTCTAATTTCTATGTTGTCTAAAATGATGAAACACTTGCTGTTTGATGAGTAGTTTATCTATTTCCCTCTACTGAAAAAACCAAAGTAGACCGAATTAGATAGATGAAAATGGAATTTTAACTAGATGCATTTTGTTTCGCCTTATGGTATGTATAGATTTAGATCAGGAGGGGTGCTAATCGTGTCATCTATTAAATCTCCATATTATGTATGGTTCATTCTGTATAGCTGTTGTTTAATTTGTTTACGTACGGAAACGATTAATACGCCTGTCATTATTCATGGTTATATTGATCGAATGAATCCTACAGTTATTTTATTAGAAGAGCGTCAGGAACAATTGATTCTTGCAAATGATGAAATGCCATATGAAAGCCAAGAAGGGATGTGGGTCGATGTCGCTATCCATAAGGATTACTATGAAGTGCTGGCAGTGAATATCAATAAAACGAGCCAAGAGCAAATGAAAGTTCGCCAATTACAAAAACAATTACGAAAGCATCCACAGTAATTACTTCATTTAAAAATGAATGAATGAGTCCTTATCTTAAGCGGATGACATCTGCATTGAATTCCTCTATTAACATCATCTTCTACTAGTATAGCAAAAATATCATCGACCAAAGAACAATTTGCTAATCGCAATGATCGTTCCATTCATCTTGTAATACTGCAACATTATTTTTAAATTTCAGAAAATGAATTGTATCTAACGCATTATTGCAGTATAATACGGTCATATAGAGTAAGTAAACGCTTACGAAGTATGGAGGATTTTATAAGTTAAAAAACACCTAACGATTTGTAAGCAACGATAATAAAAAAGGGGGCAATTAAATGAAAAAGATATTACGATTTTGGTCTATTACGATGTTATTAATGGCAGTAAGTGTAATCTTATTTGCATGTGGTGGGGATGATGAGGGTGCACCAGCTGAGGATGGAGAAATTTCGAAGCTAGTCGTCGGAACAGATGCGACATATGCACCAATGGAATATATGGATGATAATGGAGACATTGTCGGGATTGATATCGATATTGTCGATGCGATTGCCGAGGAATTAGGAATTGAAGTAGAGTATAAGAATATAGGTTGGGAGCCGTTATTTCCAGCAGTTGATAATGATGAAGTAGATTTTGCGGTTTCATCCATTACAATAACTGATAAACGGGAAGAGTCGTATGATTTTACGGATCCATATTATATTGCTAATCAACTCATTCTTGTGCCAGAAGGTAGTGAGATAGCTAGTTTTTCAGAATTGGAAGATGATAAGACTATTTCAGTCCAAATTAATACGACAGGGCATACAGTTGTACAAAAGTTAATCGGAGAAACGAATCCGAATATTTTAGCTGCTGAAACGATGCCATTAGCGATTACAGAAATGATTAATGGGAATGCGGATGCTTCTGTTGGTGATAACTCAACCATTAATGAGTATATGGATAATAACCCAAATGAAGCAGTCAAAACAATTGAAGATGATGATTTCGAGAAAGAATATTATGGATTAATGGTGAAAAAAGGCAATGATGAAGTTCGAGAATTACTTAATGAAGGTATCGAGAAAATAAAAGAAAATGGTAAGCTAGAAGAAATTACAGGTATCGTTGTGGAATAATTAGAGGAGAGTCTGTCCATACCAACTATGGACAGATTTCTTTTCATCACAATGGACAAACAGATTAGTCATTAATAGGGGGTGGAGACAATCGAATTTTTTGATTTGATACGTTTTGATATGATTTGGAATTACCGGGAATTATTTTTCCGAGGCATTTGGGTGACGATTGCTCTTACTTTAGTAGGGTACGGTTGTGGAATTGTTTTAGGACTTCTCTTCGGTTTAGGGAGACTCGCCGATCGGAGATGGATCTCCTATCCATCCAAATGGTTTATTGACTTCTTTCGTGGAACACCTTTACTCGTTCAAATTTTATTAATTCATACCGCACTTATTCCAACTCTTTTTGGTCATTCCTTAGGCTTCTTCGTCTCCGGAGCAGTTGCTTTAACGTTAAATTCATCCGCATATATCGCTGAAATTTTTAGAGCAGGTATTCAATCATTGGATAAAGGCCAAATGGAGGCTGCACGTTCTTTAGGAATGCCTAAAGGAGTGGCGATGCGCCAAATTATATTGCCACAAGCATTTCGTCGCATGGTCCCACCATTAGGCAATGAATTAATTGCATTGTTAAAGGACTCCTCACTCGTTACGGTCATTGCGGCTACTGATATTTTATACGCTGCAAAAGTTGTTGCTGGTGCGTATCAAAGGTTCTGGGAGCCATATATATTTGCTGCAATATTATATTTAATGTTGACATGGGTTTGTACGAAGATTATTGCATACGTTGAAAAACGTTTTAGTACAAGCTATGTACCTGCAAAGCGATCAAGTCTCTTCTCAATGAAACGATCAAGTTAAAGGAAAAGGTGAGCATATGATTCGAATTCAAGGACTGAGAAAGTCGTTTGGAAGTTTAGAAGTATTAAAAGGAATTGATTATGACGTAAAAGCGCAAGAAGTAATTTGCATTATCGGTGCAAGTGGTTCAGGAAAAAGCACCTTTTTACGCTGTCTTAATCAACTAGAAAATGTAACGGCCGGAGCAGTTTATATCGAAGGAGTCGATATCACTGATCCGGAGAGTGATATTAATGAAATGCGTGCGGAAGTAGGGATGGTATTCCAACAATTT
>JAPFCO010000209.1 GCA_026169505.1 Pseudogracilibacillus sp. | reverse complement strand
CAAAACGTTCTTCCTCATCTCTTTCTGCTGCTGTCGGCTCTACCTCTTTTAACGCATAATCTCTCACCATTTTTTGTAGCATCTTTTGTTCATCTGTTAATTCAAATTGCATTATACTCCACTCCCTGTAATATATTAGTTGAGTCAATTTCATCATTGCCTGTGTCAGCCATGTCGCCACAACTCGTAGTGTAGCGATACACCCATAGGATGAAATTGATTAAGTTTATTTTAAGATGTTTTTACTAACAACCATCCGTTGAATCTCATTTGTTCCTTCATATATTTCGGTTACTTTAGCATCCCGGAAATAGCGTTCAACTGGATAATCTTCGGTATAACCATAACCACCAAATATTTGTACAGCTTCAATACTAACTTTTCTTGCCGTTTGAGCAGCTAATAACTTCGCCATGGAAACTTCCTTTATACAAGGAATCCCTTTTTCGATATAGTCAGCAGCACGGTAAACAAGTAATTTCGCAGCCTCTACCTCTGTTGCCATATCAGCAAGTTTAAAGGATATTCCTTGGTAATGTGAAATAGTTTTACCAAATTGCTCACGCTCTTTCGCATACGCAATTGCGTGATTTAATGCACCTTCTGCAATACCTAATGCTTGAGCCGCTATACCAATCCGACCAACATTTAAATTTGCCATCGCAATTTTAAATCCCGCACCTTCTTCCCCAAGCAATTGCTCTTTTGGTATTTTACATCGATCAAAATGTAAGGATACTGTACTCGTTCCACGAAGGCCCATTTTATTTTCGTTTTTTCCAATCGTTAAACCTGGAGTATCTTTTTCAATAATGAATGCGCAAATTCCCTTATCTTCTAGGCGGGCGAACGTAATAAATGTATCCGCTTCTAATCCATTCGTAATAAATATTTTCTCACCTTGTAAAACATAATCATCTTGTTCCTTTGTGACACGCATTCGTAAACTTCCGGCATCGGACCCAGCATTCGGTTCCGTTAATGCAAATGCCCCAAGATAAGCTCCACTTGCTAGTTTAGGTAAATAATAATCCTTTTGTTCTTTTGTTCCGAAATATAAAATTGGATTCGTTCCAACAGACGTATGAACAGATAAAATAACTCCTATTGCTGCACTAACTTTCGATATTTCATGGATGGCAATAATATAAGATGTAAAGTCCATCCCACTACCCCCGAATGATTCAGGGATAGGAATACCCATGAGACCGAGCTCGCCCATTTTGTTGATTACTTCGCTAGGAAATTGATGCCTTTCCATTTTCTCCACTTCTCGCTCTATCTCTTCGCGGGAAAAATCACGAATTAACTTTTGTATCATTTGTTGTTCTTCCGTTAAATGGATATCCATTTATAGTCCCTACTTTCCGAATGGGTTTATTATTTATTTTTAATCATATGAATCAATTTCATCATTACCTAAACCAGCTACGTCGGTCGCTACCACCTGTAGTTGAGAGCGGTTCAACAGGCGATAAATCGGCATGATGAGATTGACTAATAAACGAAGAAGCCTCGACCCGACTTCTTGCCATACCATCCTGCTTGAACATATTGTCGTAAGAGTGGGCAAGGACGGTACTTACTATCTCCAAATCCTTCATGCAAAACTTCCATAATATAAAGACATGTGTCTAACCCAATAAAATCGGCTAACGTCAATGGACCCATCGGATGATTCATCCCCAGCTCCATCACCGCATCAACATCTGCTGGCGTTGCAACCCCTTCATAAACAGTATAAATTGCTTCATTAATCATTGGCATTAACACTCGATTTGCAACGAATCCCGGAAAGTCATTCACATGAACGGATGTTTTGTTCAATTGTTTTGTCAAATTTGCAATTACTTCATAGGTCCTGTCATCTGTCTGTATCGCGCGAATCACCTCGACTAGCTTCATCACTGGAACAGGATTCATAAAATGCATTCCAATCACTTTTTCAGGACGATTTGTTACAGCTGCTATTTCTGTTATTGGTAATGAGGATGTATTCGTAGCTAAGATAGTATGTTCTGGAGTTAGCTTATCTAACTGTTTGAATATATCCTTTTTTACTGTCATATTTTCGATGACCGCTTCAATGACAATATCTGCTTGTTTTGCGTCTTCTATCATCGACGAGGGTTGCAACCTATTATATGTTTCTTTTTTGTCTTGCTCTAATATTCGACTTTTATCGACTGCTCTTGTGAGCAATTTCTGAATCGAAGCCATACCGCGTTCAACTGCTGCCTCTTCCTGATCATATAAAATAACTTGAAAACCTGCTTGTGCACATACTTGGGCAATTCCTGATCCCATTTGCCCCGCACCAATGACCATAATTACGTTTATATTCAATCCAACCACCTCTTTTATGATTCTTTTGGAACTTCTATCAAAATCGCATCTCCTTGGCCACCACCACTACAAATTGCTGCCACACCTAACCCTCCACCTCGACGTTTTAATTCATGTATTAAAGTTAGAACAATCCGTGCACCACTAGCCCCAATTGGATGCCCTAAAGCAACCGCCCCACCATTGACATTGATCTTTTCAGGATCTAATCCAGCAATTTGCATGCTAGCAAGTGAGACAACAGCAAATGCTTCATTTATTTCAAATAAATCAATATCATCTTTCGTTTTACCCGCTTTATCTAATAACTTATTAATGACAATACCCGGAGTTTGTGGAAAGTTTTGCGCTTCTACAGCTACTTCTGCATGAGCAATAACAGTTGCTAATGGAGCTTTCCCCATTTCCGTTGCTCTTTGATCAGACATTACAACAAATGCACATGCACCGTCGTTTATTCCAGGAGCATTACCAGCAGTGATCGTACCGTCTTTATCAAATGCTGGTCGTAATGCACTTAATTTTTCCACCGTTGTATCTTTTCGAGGCGATTCATCCTCTTTTACTATTTTCGGTTCACCTTTACGTTGCGGAACAGTCACAGGTACTATTTCTTCTGTGAACTTACCGCTTTCTATTGCTTGAATAGCTCGTTGATGACTACGATAAGACCATTCGTCTTGTTCCTTGCGCCTTAGCCCAAACTCATCAGCAGTACTATTCCCATACGTTCCCATATGAACATTGTTAAATGAACAAGTAAGCCCATCATGCACCATCATATCTACGACCTTCTTATCGCCCATCCGGTAGCCCCACCTAGCATCAGGTAACAGATAAGGAGCGTTACTCATACTTTCCATTCCACCAGCCAAAATAATCTCTTCATCTCCAAGACGAATCAATTGATCGGCTAATGTAAGGCTTCTTAATCCTGATGCACATACTTTGTTGATCGTTTCTGTTTTCACATTCCATGGTATCCCTGCTTCTCTAGCTGCTTGTCTTGAAGGTATTTGTCCTTGTCCTCCTTGTAAGACGTTTCCCATAATGACCTCATCGATTAGTTCATCGTCTAATCCAGACCGTTCGATTGCTGCTTTGATTGCTGCGCCACCTAATTGTGAAGCGGTAAGTGATTGTAAGTCTCCACCAAATTTTCCAAAAGGTGTTCGAGCACCAGAAACAATAACTGTTTTTTGCATACAAGCATCTCCCTTTGTCATTTCCATTTCGCAAGATTTTACTATTAATTCCTATTATATATGATAACGCTTTCTCTTGTCGAGCGAACGCTCAATCATTTTTAAATAAGGTAAGCTTAATTATTTTAATTAGCAACAATGATATAAGTCCACTCTAGGTATTAACAAGTTCCGCCCATCCAAATTCATCTGTGTATAATCCGGTGCCTCGTAAACTACAAGAAACACATCAGCCAAAAACGGTGTTTGTCCATATAGTTGTCGCACTCTCTTCTGAACCACTCACAAAATCCTTCTTGCGCTCGTCTCACGTCTTACTTTCTCCTGAAGCAAGCGTAAGAGCCTTCTTGCGCTCGTCTCACGTCTTATTTTCTCCCGAAGCAAGCGTAAGAGCCTTCTTGCGCTCGTCTCACCTCTTATTTTCTCCTGAAGCAAGCGTAAGAGCCTTCTTGCGCTCGTCTCACGTCTTATTTTCTCCTGAAGCATGCGTAAGAGCCTTCTTGCGCTCGTCTCACCTCTTATTTTCTCCTGAAGCAAGCGTAAGAGCCTTCTTGCGCTCGTCTCACGTCTTATTTTCTCCCGAAGCAAGCGTAAGAGCCTTCTTGCGCTCGTCTCGTACACGATTTCTCTATTGAACCGTCCAATATCAATACTAACATAAGGGAAAAATCTACTCCCTACTTTTCGACAAAAATGAGAGTAGTTAGTTGGGGCAGACCTTAGGAAAGCGTAGTGGATCCGGATGGAATACAATCAGCAAACCATATTAAAATAGCGATGATGCTCTTGACGCATATTAGATAATACTGCATTTACTTCGAGCTAGTTCTTTGTCATTTAGAAATCCTTCCATTATACTTAATTCATAGTATTTAAATATGATTATTAAGGTATTGTAATTTAAGGAGGAGTTTCCATGAAAAAGGTGCCAATGTTTATAACGACAGAATGGTTGGAACAACACTTGGATGATCCAAATTTGCGATTACTCGATGCAACTACATTTTTAAAAAACCCAGAAGGTGATGGCTATTATGATGTTTGGTCTGGGAAAGAAGCTTATGAAAAAGGACATATCCCGGGTGCAGTTTTTGCTGATCTGCACGGCGAACTTTCCGATCAAAAGTCAGATTTTGCATTTACCCACCCACCACGCGAGCAATTTGTCGAAAAAGTTAGCGAGCTTGGAGTCGGTGAAGGAACGTATGTCGTAGTGTATGACCAAGGGGCTGTTGTTAACAGTCCAGAAGTCATCGCATCAGATTGGGCAAGCCGTCTAGCATGGCAACTCAAGTATGAAGGGTTTGACAATATTGCTATTTTAGATGGAGGCTTCCCGAAATGGCGAGCAGAAGGACGTTCGGTCACAACCGAACCCGGTTCATATCCAAAAGGAAGCTTTACTGGAGAAAGAAATCCAGCATTATTTGTTGATAAAAATGATGTTCTTAAAGCAATTGATGATGAAAACACCATCATTATTGATAGTTTAGCAGAGGCTAACTTTACTGGTGAAGTGAATACGTATGGCAGACCTGGACATATTCCTGGAAGTGTCAATGTGTTCTTTGGTTCTTTATCAGACCCAAAAACACAAGAACTTTATAACGACGATATACTACGAGAAAAATTTGATGCAATCGGCGCACTTGACCCAAATAAAAAAGTAATTACTTACTGTGGGAGTGCTATTGCCGCAACTTGGCACTCGATGGTTTTAAATAAGCTCGGACAGAAAAATGTTGCTGTTTATGATGGATCACTAACCGAATGGGCAAAAGACCCAGATCTTCCTCTTACAACAGAATAAAACAGATGAAAAAAAGCGTGACACCGCCAACTTGTTGGTAGGTATCACGCTTTTTTTTCACAACTTTTATGCTGTTTTTACTGTTTCTTCTACAAAGACTGACAATGCCAAGATCTCCGCAACATCCATTGTTCCAATTTCTTCGTCGACATCTTTTGCTTTCGTTCCATCACTTAACATCGTTAAACAGAATGGACAGGCACTAGATATCATCGTTGGCTCTACTTCTAACGCTTGTTCTGTTCGCGCAACGTTGATCCGGTTTCCAGTATCTTCCTCAGACCACATGAGGCCACCACCAGCACCACAACACATCCCATTTTCTTTCGTACGGACCATCTCTACTAATTCTAGTCCAGGGATTGCCTTTAAAATTTCTCTTGGTGGATCATATACATTGTTGTAACGACCTAGATAACAAGAGTCATGGTAAGTTAAGCGATGTTCGACACGACCTTGTGGCTGTAATCTACCGTCCATCACTAAGTCATACAACATTTGCGTATGGTGAATCACTTCTGCTTCATAGCCAAAGTCTGGGTATTCGTTTTTGAAAATATTATACGCATGCGGGTCAATCGTCACAATTTTTGTCACACCATTTTTCTCAAACTCTTTGATATTCTTTTCGGCAATTTCTTGGAATAAAAACTCATTCCCAATTCGTCGTGCAGTATCGCCTGAGTTTGCTTCTTTATTACCTAAGATTGCAAAATTCACACCTGCACGGTTCATTAGCTTCGCAAATGCGATAGCGATCTTCTGGCTACGACTATCATACGCACCCATCGAACTTACCCAAAATAAGTATTCAAACGCTTTATCTTCCTTTTTCAATTCTTTAATTGTTGGAATATAAGCTTCTTCGTCAATATCCCGCCATTTGATACGGTCCTTTTTCGATAGACCCCATGGATTCCCTTGACGCTCGATATTTGTTACTGCACGCTGTTGTTCTGCGTCCATTTTTCCTTCCGTCATGACTAAATAACGACGCATATCAATGATTTGTCCGACATGTTCGTTCATAACTGGACATGCATCTTCACAGTTTCGGCACGTTGTACAACCAGCTAATTCTTCTTCGGTGATGACATCTCCAATCATACTAATTTGGTCCATCGCAGATGTTGCTTCTTCACGACCCATATTCGCATATTGGTTTGGTCCTTTATCTCCGAATGCCATTGCCGGTACCCAAGGGGTTTTTCCAGTAACAGCTGCACCTTTGTCATTTAAATGATCACGTAATTTGATCATAATATCCATTGGTGACAACATTTTCCCTGTCGTCGCTGCTGGACAAACATCCGTACAACGACCACATTCTACACAAGAATAGAAGTCTAGCATTTGTCGCTGATCAAAATCTTCGACCTTTCCAACACCAAATGAGATCTCTTCTTCCGATTCATCTTCATCAAAGTCAAAACTAATTGTTTTCAACTTTCCTGGTACAAGCTTACTAATGAAAACATTCACCGGTGACGCAATTAAATGCGCGTGTTTGGACTGCGGAACATACACTAAAAACGCTAAAATAGTAATCGTATGGATCCACCAAAATATATAATACAGGACCATCGCTGCAGTTGCTGGTAACCAACTAAATAAAAAGGCGATCGAACTTGCGACAGGCTGTGTCCAAGTTACGTCCGCACCTTCCCAAACGATCATCATACCATTTCCTAAAAGTACAGATACCATGAGCGTGCCAATGAATATCAAGACAAGCCCTGCATACCAACCTCTTTTTAAACGGACTAACTTTTCAATATAACGACGATAAAACGCCCAAATGACAGCTACTAAAATCGTTAACGTCACAATCTCTTGGAAAAAAGTAAACCCTGGATATAAAAATCCAAATGGTAAATGATTTCCCGGTGCAATTCCTTTTATAAACATATCAATCGCACCAAATTGAACTAAAATGAACCCATAGAACATCATGACATGAATGATTCCAGATTTCTTATCTTTTAACAGTTTCGATTGCCCAAAAACAATATGCCACACATTCAGTAAACGTTCTTTTAAAGCAAGGTCAAATTCTGTCTTTTTACCGAGTTTCATATAAGCGATACGTGTTAATACCGCTTTGGCGAACAGAAAAAGGCCGTACGCCACTACCAAAATGAATGCGATTAAATTAATGAGTAAAAATGTGTCCACTTCTGTCTCCCCCTTTTTATTATTCTAGTTAATCAGAAGATGATGCGGAAAAAGATAAGCTATTCAATCATTGCTTTGCTAGAGATAGCAATCATATAATACAAAACACTCCACACACTCATACGAAAACCATTGTTAATAGACTGGTAACGTTTACAATCTGTAATATGTTTTATACAATTTATTCTAGCAAATAAATCAGCCTTGATTAAACATGTTTCTTCTATCTTAAAACATGAATGACCATTCAGTCAAACTTTATCTATGTAAATTAAATTAGCTAACTTTACGATACCAGATGTGCCTATCGTAAAGTTAGCTATCTTGAGCACTTCTATTGCAGTTGTTTAACTTCCTCAATTAATAATGGCATGATTTCAAATAAGTCCCCTACAATTCCGTAGTCAGCAATATTGAAGATATTCGCATCTTCATCACTATTAATAGCTACGATGACTTTCGAGCTCGACATACCTGCTAAATGCTGGATTGCCCCT